>CALCOW010000051.1 GCA_937899935.1 uncultured Phycisphaerae bacterium | reverse complement strand
GCGAAGAGATTGAGGCGCTCGAGGCCCATGCTCTCAACCCCATTCGCTTCCTCGTCGTTCCGCGTGTGCTCGCAACCACATTGAGCCTGATCCTTCTGACTGTATTTGGCGATGTTATTGCAGTGGTCGCCGCCGGTTTTGTTTCGATCGAATTCATGGGGGTGCCCTACGAGGTTTACAAAGCGAATACGCTCATGCAACTCGATGTCGCCGACTTTATCACCGGCCTGGTGAAAGCTGGCGTCTTTGGCATCATTCTTGGCTGCATCGCTTGTTATAACGGCCTCTCTGTCACCGGCGGTGCCGCGGGTGTTGGCCGAGCTACAACCAACACGGTTGTTGAGACGATTGTTGCTGTCGTGATTGCTGACTTGTTCTTTACGTTCATCTTCTACTTCTTCAATTGGGCGTAGTGTTTCTGGTTTTGAAGAAGCGATTCTTGACAGCCATCAACCACAAAATAAAAACAGGGCTTCCGAATATCGGAAGCCCTGTTCATTGTCTAGTTCAGCTATAAAACTTAGCCTTGCTGCCGCTTTGTACCGGGAAGAACGTAAAACTTTCCAACAAAACCATTGTCAACTGACTTGAAATCACTCACAACAGCACCGAAATACTCACGAAGAAGTTCCATATCCATCTGCTGCATTGGATCATCTTCAGCCATTTCGCGAGCCATCTCATCAGCCCCTTCAGGATCAAACTGGCGTATTTGATCGAGCATCATCTTCTGACTCTCACGAATCTCTACGCTCATCACCTCGACGTACTCAACCAATTCCGTGTAGCTCCAGGCACAGAATGAGTCACCAGGAAGCACGGCTATTGCGGTACGGAAGTTCGCATTGGTTGAAAGTGACCCTGCATCGGCATTACCAGCACTTCGCAGTCCCTGTTCAACCGCCTGATCACTACCCATAAAGACCCAACCGCCACCGATCCCGATCGAAAAGCCCCCGCCACCTTGCATCATTCCACCCATCGAATAAATTCGATTGCCGACGAAATCGCGAGGTTGCATACCAGCCATTGGAGCGATTTCTGCCAAAGCGGTTTCGAAGGACTGAGCATCTTTGCATTCGAGCGCATAGGTGCTGTTGATCGTATCCAGCGAGTAGGGCTTGGTTGCTGATGTCACGTTGTAAACACGTGTCCCCATTGACCCAAACAGTTTTGTCAGACGAGGTTCCCACTCAGTCATCATGTCCTGTGCTTGCATCGCCAACATTGGACTCGAGCGAATGATCTTTTGCACCATTGGCATGATGCCAGCAAAATCTATTGACATTTCACTGACCGAGATGGTATTGCTCGAAACGAAACCAGGCAGATCTCCACGAGGAGCATTCTTGCCCATGAGCGACATCAAACCGGATTTGCCATCGGGCATATAGGCAGCCATTTGGCCTTCCATCATGGCCGATCCGTGCTCCATACTCATGCTCCAACCAACAGATTTGAGATCACCAACAAGTGAATCAATGGTCGGCTGCATCATGAAGAACATGCCAGTGGTGTCCATGCTGGCCACCCAATTCCAGAAAGCCGGCATCATCATGTAGGCGTAGCCGCCCTTGGCACCGACCATCTCCTGCACACCCTGATAGTTGCTGTCAGAGCTGAGCATCTCTAAGTCGCCACCACCAATCACTTCGATGGCTTGGGCAACACTCTCACTATCGGTACCGGCGAGGAAGTGCCCATCCTGATCATAGAGATACACAGCTTCAAGATCCTGCATCTCACCAGGATTGACCGGACGCAGGATGCGCACATCCGCACCAGCTAGATCACTGTCCTCAACTTTGAGGTGGCCATCTTGTTGTGCCGTCTCGATCAGCTTGTCGAGCATCTCTTTGGCTGGGGCCATCGCGTCACCAGAATAGTTGGCATAAGCCATCAGGCCAGGATCCGTGAATCCTGTCTCCGGATCAGTCACACTGAAGACCGCAATACCAACAGCACCGTTGGGCCAAGGCGGCATCTCCTCAATGTCCATTTTGTCTTTAAATTCAGACATCCCGTCAAGAACCTGCTCGGTCATTTGATCGCGCATCTTCTTGAGACGTTCATCTTCCCAAATATCCATCAGTCCACTGGCTTTGGCCTGATCAACCATCATCTGCATGTTGTTCGTGCCAGCCACAAAGACTGTGTTTTTCGGTGCAATTTCGGCAATAGTGATATCTGCCTGTGACCAGCTCGTGACGGCTAGCAAGACTGCGCCTGTTAATGTGTATTTCATCAAAGAATCGTCCTTTCTAGGAGTCGCTTGCAATTCATTAAAGCCCTTCCTCGGCTTTCACATACGCTGAGTCATCTTATTTACTGCTCAGTTCGAGACGTCGAATCATCAAGGCCTGGGGCGGGACCAAAGGCTTCCCGGCTTGGCGGCGGATGATAGCGATGCCCAGAATTAGGATTATCCTTGTCATAGGCAAAGGCTTCGCGGTTTCGAATAAAATCTTTCACATACCTAGTGGGAATGGCAAATCCCAAGGCTTCACCACCAAGGATCCCCATGTTGGTAATGCCGACCACCTCACCCCTGGTGTTGAACAGTGGACCGCCTGAATTACCTGGATTGATGGCTGCATCCGTCTGAATATATGAAATTCCGTCAAAGCTACGCTGTGTTGTCGAAATAACACCTTGACTCATCGTTCGCTCCAAACCCAGGGGGTTTCCAATGGCGAACACTGGCT
>CALCOW010000050.1 GCA_937899935.1 uncultured Phycisphaerae bacterium | reverse complement strand
CACCACATTACGAGAAGCCAGCTCGGTGCTCGATGGACATCCCAACCCAATGGAGGGTTTCCCGTTCTTTGATGCAGCGACAGGTTCATTGGGCCAGGGACTTTCTGTCGCAGCTGGACTTGGGATTGCCGCCGCTACAGATGAATTAGATAAAAAAATCTACTGTTTGATCGGTGATGGTGAGTCTCGTGAAGGTCAGATCTGGGAAGCACTGGATTTCATTATTGACCATGGTTTGATCAACGTACTTCCAATTTTCAATTGCAATGGTTACGGGCAAGCAGACGCTGTCAGTGATCAACAGTCACCTGAAACACTCGACAAGAAATTGCAAGCCTTTGGGTGGAATGCCATTGTCATTGATGGACATGATCCCGACCAGATACGTGACGTTATTGAGCAATTCCGTGAGCAATCAACCGGTGCGGCGCCAATTGCGGTGGTCGCGAAAACGGTAAAGGGCTGGGGTGTTCCATCGATGCAAGGTCAAGGGTGGCATGGAAAACCAGCTTCTGGCGAAGCACTCGCCCAGGCCCATGAGGAATTGGATGCAACAGGTCAAGAATTGGCTTCATCAGCAGGAGCCATGGATGAGTTAAGGATTTATCCTCCAGCAGAGTGGTCCGAGCCAGGGACACCAGATAGAGAGGCGATGACACTCGATCAGGCCTTCGAGGCCTTCGACATGCAGACTGTTAAGCGGGGTGGTCGCCTCGCAACCCGCAAAGCCTATGGCCTTGCTTTGCGTTGCCTCGGGCAAGCCAATCCAAAGGTCTTCGCGCTTGATGCGGATGTTTCCAATTCGACGTTTGCCGAACGATTTGCGAAAGACGATGAGCTTGCCCATCGTTTTGTGGAATGCAAAATCGCTGAACAAAACATGATTTCCGTTGGAGCAGGCTTGTCTGCAGCTGGCAAGGTACCTTTCTGCTCGTCCTTTGCTAAGTTCCTGACAAGGGCGTATGACCAGATTGAAATGAGCCTCTACTCCGGAGCAAGACTAAAAATCATTGGCAGCCATGCAGGTATCTCATTGGCGGCTGATGGCCCAAGCCAAATGTCGCTCCCCGATGTGGCATGGTTCCGAAGCTTATCGCGGGCCAAGAACCATCATGGAAATCCCGGCTGTTATCTACTGCAGCCAGCCGATGCCTATGCTGCTTATGCATTAACAATGGCCATGGCTGATTATGACGGCATGTGTTACATGCGAACCTATCGTCCGGATGTTGAGTTTATTTATGATCAAAGCACCGTCTTTGATCTTGGTGGCTTTGAGGTTCTGACGCGTGGCCGAGACCTGCTGATTGCTTCAGCGGGCTACATGGTTCACGAGTGCAATAAAGCAATCGATCAACTCGACAAATTAGGTATTGATGCAACACTGGTTGATCTCTATTCCTTGCCCTTTGATGAAGAGCAATTGCTTGATCTTGCCAATGACAATGGTGGCATGGTCTTGACCGTTGAAGACAATTTTGGGGCAAGTCTTGGCTCTGCCATTGCGGATGCATGTACCGAGAGCGGAGATGCCTTTACGATTCAACAGATGTACGTAAAGCGCATACCAAAGTCCGCTCGCAACGAGGATGCCATTCTTAGTCTGTGCGGACTTGATGCAACCCACATCGCCCAAGCTGCGGCCAGTATGCTCGGCGTCGTAGCCACATAGGCTTAGGCACTCGCCTCTTCAGGGCCCCCAGTACCCTGGGCTCGACCACCCATTTGCTGATCTAAGTGAAAAAGACCAGCAGCATCGCTTGCAACGCGCTTAGCAAAGGCGAGGTTCTCTCGAGCAGTTTTCTCTTCAAGCACTTGCTCTTGAATGAACCAGTCAAACGCCGTCCTGATGGCCATCGCATGCTCGTCCTCTGCCATTTTGCAGAGTTCATGAATATGTGAAGAGACGCGTTGCTCACCGGCGAGTGTGCCTTCAAAGACTTCAACCAGGCTGCCGTATTCAAGTGGTGGAGCCGACAGTGGCTCAAATCGAACATCAAGATCCCAGTCGTTCATCCAGCGGTAAATTTTCATCCCATGTTCATGCTCTTCTTGTGCCTGCATTTCCAGCCAAGAGGCGATACCAGGAAGATCCTGTCGTTCACACCAAGCGGCCATACCCAGATAGGTATAGAAAGCCATGAATTCTATTTGGATCTGCGCGTTGAGCTTGGCAGTTAGTGTCTGTGAGGGCATAAGTGTTCCTTTCAAATGCACCTTTATCATAGGCGGTGATGGGTCTGAGTGCCTATGGCAGGGACTTTCAGTTAACTGGTGTTGAAGTGTGCCTAGGTCATGATTGCACACTACAATTCCGCCCCATGCTTGGCTCTCATCTATCAATCGCTGGTGGCATGACTTTGGCTCTGGAAGCCGCTGTCCAGTTAAAGTTGGAATGCCTTCAGGTCTTCACAAAAAATCAGCGTCAATGGCGGGTCAAACCGCTTGAGAATACAGCCATTGACTTGTGGACGGCACAGCTAAAACGTATGAAGTGGCTGTCTAATGATGGATGCCGACGAGTTGTTAGCCACAACAGCTATCTCATCAATCTTGCATCACCTGATAAGAGCAACTGGAGCCGTTCGCTTGAGCTTCAGCGTGTTGAGATGGAACGATGTGAAACACTGATGATTCCTCTCCTTGTCGCACACCCTGGCGCCCATCTCGGTGAGAGCTTGCCTCCTGGTACGCCACACAAGCTCGGCGCCAAAGCCAGTAAAGACGAACAGGCGGGGCTCAAGCGCATTGTTCGTGCGCTTGATCGACTACACAAGGATCTACCCGGATATCGTGTACGCACTTGTTTAGAGACCACCGTCGGTTCTGGAACGAATCTTGGTTATGACTTTGCTCATCTCGAGTGGATTCGAAACGCCGTGAGAGAGCCCGAGCGAATCGGATTCTGTTTCGACACCTGCCATGTCACAGCAGCGGGCTATGACATGGGCACCGATGCCAAAGCAGAAAAGGTGCTCAAGCAATTCGAGGCTGGGCCCGGCTTTGATCAGCTCTTGGTGTTTCATCTCAATGATTCAGTCGGCGCCCTTAGCTCACGTCGGGATCGGCACGCACATATTGGAGAGGGCCACTGTGGTAAGTCAGCATTTCGAGCTATCTTGGATCATCCTTGCCTTCGTTCCCGTCCAATGATTTTGGAAACCCCAAAAGGAGATACCCCAAAGGGGACCCCTTGGGATACGATCAATATTCGAAGATTACGACGATTATCGGTAGCCAACCGGAAGAGCCGATAAGACGCATCGTTCATTTCGCCTTCTCTCTTCTGGCTTTCCTAAGACGATCTGCCCTTGAGCAGCGAGCACGTATGAAAAAGAACCCAATCGTTTTTCCTCTTACTTTACTGGCGATTTGGTTGTGCTCGTGCGATCTATTACAGCCTTCGAGAACTTCTTCATTGGTCACAAGAACGCACACCAATGAAGAACAGCAGTCAATGCTGAGCCAGGCAGATCAAGCTTCAGAGAGTGGAGATTATCAAGAAGCTCTCAAACTCTTTCATCAGGTCTTACAGCAGAACCCCAGTGTCACGGAGGCGTACATCGGCTTGGGAGATGTGTATCTCACGCAGCAGGATTATGCAAAAGCTGAGCCAGTCTTTGCCAGGGCCGCACGACTTGAACCAGATAGTTTTGATGCCCAATATGGACATGGTGTGGCGTTGCAGATGCTTGATCGACTCGTCGATGCAGTTCGCGCATTTCATCGGGCGCTGACAATCGATCCAGCCTCTGTCGATGCGAATCTTCAATTAGGGACGGTTTACCTGCAACAGAGAGATCCGAGAAATGCGATTAACTTTCTTGCCAGAGCAGTGGAGTTAGATCCAACGTCGGGGCCAGCACACCTTAATTATGCTGCGGCTTTACAAGAAGTTGGATCTCCCAAAGAGGCAATCGAACAGTACAGAGCTGCTGCTGAGTTGATGGAACCCAGTGCAGAGCTGCTATTTAATCTTGTGACTTTGTTGGCTGAAGAGAAACGATATCGCGAAGCGGTTAATGCAGCCCAAACGTTGGTCAGACTTGACCCCACCGCTACGACCTACGAACGGTTGGGATGGGCTTACTTCCGGCTGGGTGAATACCAAAACTCGGAGATGGCTTATCAAGAAGCAGTGAGTATTGACCCGGACTATTACAAAGCTCTCAATGGCGTTGGGGTCAATGCGCTCAACCAATGGCTTCGTAGTGATCGCACCAGCCAAGAGGCCTTTCTGAAGGCACAGGCCGCTTTTCGTCAATCGCTGCGGGTCAACAAGAGCCAGAGCAAGGTGATTCAGCTGATGATGAAGTACGGCCTCTAGACTCATCAAAAAAGGCAGCCCCGTCAGTACTGGGGCCACTGCATTATCATGCGGGGCCTATGCCAGATTCATCACTCCTTGAAACATTTTCGAATCCTTCTCAACAGGACTATGTTATTGAACATATCGCCGATGAGTTTACGTCCGTCTGCCCTGTGACCGGCCATCCAGATTTTGGCGCCATCGTGTTGCGGTATAGTCCAGATCAAACATGTGTTGAACTTAAGAGCTTAAAGCTTTACTACCAGTCGTTTCGTAACGAAGGGATTTACTATGAGGCCGTTACGAATCTGATACGTGACGACCTTACAGCGCTGATGAAACCACATTGGCTTCAGTTGATAACACAATGGCAAGGTCGTGGTGGTATTCGCTCTTTCGTGACAGCCACTTCTGGTCATGTCCCAGAGGTTTGGCAACGTGACTGAGCAGACAGTTGAACTACTGCTTGCGACCTCGAATCCACATAAGCTTGAAGAAGCCAGAGCGATACTTGGGCCACGAGGCATACGCATTGTTGATCTTGGGCAGATCGGCGCGGATGTGATCGAGCCAATTGAAGACGCCACCACATTCGTGGGGAATGCTCGGATCAAAGCACGGTACTACGCCAGCCATATGGGCTGTACTTGCCTGGCCGATGACTCTGGCCTTGAAGTTGATGCGCTCGATGGACGCCCAGGCGTTCATTCGGCACGCTATGCCGGTGTCGGCAAGACACGACAAGAGCGAGATGAAGCCAACAATAGGAAACTGATCGCAGAGCTTCAGGGCGGCAAGGTGGATCATCCCACCGCAAGGTTCATTTGCTGTCTCTGTCTAGCGGCGCCTGATGGGAATATCATCACGGAGGTCCAGGGTTCCTTTGAGGGCGTCTTAACCACCACACCAAAAGGAACCAACGGGTTTGGGTACGACCCCTTGCTCTATTTGCCCGATATGGGATGCACGAGTGCCGAACTCGACCCGGCCGTGAAAAATGCTCGTTCACACCGAGGTCAGGCACTCCGTCTTCTGGCCCAGCAGCTCCCTTCTCTTATCGCATCAGATGCGCTCAGTAGCTAAGGACGACCCATGTCTTTGCCGTTTACGATTTGGGTGATCGCAGGCCTCCTGTGCGGCTTATTCGCCATCGTGGCGGTGGTGCGCGCCTTTCGCCGAAGCAAACAACATGTTCGATGTAGAGCGTGCGGCCATCTGCTCAGCGGCCTGTCGCCAGAGCAAACGCAATGTCCCGAGTGTGGAGGGCTCTTCACTCAATACCCAAAAGTCATGCCTGGACAACTCTACGTCGACATCCGTTGGGCAAAAATTGCCGTGGTGGTCCTGGTGATTGAAGTGGTGGGCTTCTTACTTCCCGGAGTTGTATTGTTGGTCTATCAGCTTTGGTCACCGTAGTGTGGATCGAGATGATCGACGGCATTACGCATCGTGATCATGGCGATCTCAGCGGGGCAATTGACGCGCAAGGGAAACCAAGCCCCGACTCCGACAGAGACATAGAGATGACTATGACCACGTCCAAAGATCCCCGCAGATTGGCGGTGGCCCAATGCGAGATTGGTGTTGGGCTTTTCTCGCATCGCCACTTGTCCACCATGTGTATGACCAGAGAGTGTTAACGGTATTCCAAGCGTCGCTGCCTGCTTGAAGCTCTTTGGATTGTGCGAGAGTAACAAGTCGGTTGATTGGCCACAGGTCATCTCGACGCGCTGTGCACAGATTTTGGCAGTCCGTCCCCAATCGACGCCAGCGACGGTCAAGCGGCCTTCACCACGGTGAATCTCAACCGCTTCGTTTCTTAAAACAACGATGCCAGCATCACGAGCCATTTGGGCCAGCTGATCTGCATTGTGAAGTTCATCATGATTACCCAGAACTAGAAATGAACCCATGGGCGCATTTGCTTGCCCCAAGGCATCAAGCAGTGGTTGAGCCATGTCATTCTGCAGATCGACCACATCGCCAGTGCAGGCAATGAGATCTGGTGACTGTGCTTTCAGCAGTTCAACGATTTCCACCGCTTTTTCGACAGGTAATAGATCACCAAGATGAAAATCTGTGACATGA
>CALCOW010000049.1 GCA_937899935.1 uncultured Phycisphaerae bacterium | reverse complement strand
GATCATCCCCCAGGAACCACCCATGCCAGACTGGAAAATGCTCACCGATTTCAAAATTACCCTGGATCATAAGCCAGGTGCCATTGCCTCATTTGCCGCTCGACTACGAGAGGCCGATGTCACGCTTCTAGGCCTCTGTGGCCAGGTTGAGTCTGGCCCGAATGCTCTATTTCACTGCATCCCAGAGCGAGCCGATCAATTTCGCAGTTTTCTAAGATCGACGGACATCCCGCATGAAGAAGATTCTGTTTTGTTTGTCGGGGGATCCAATCGTGGAGACGCGATGATCAGTACGCTCGAAAAAATCGCTTCTGCCAATGTCAACCTCGTTGGCCTTGATGCGGTGACTATTGAAGGTGAGTTTGGCTACTTTGTCTGGGCTGCTGCCCAAGATTGGTCTCGCCTGCGAGACACTCTGAGCTAACCGGCCGCGTCGACTTCGACCAATTGCTCGGCGATGAGCTTGACCAGCCTTTCTGGCTCGGGCATCCGCCCTGGGCCAACCGCACGGCAAGCCTGCCACCCCACCTCAGGTTCAACAACCATCACACCGTCTTCTCGCAACGTGGTGAGATTTCTTTGTGTGGCAGGCTGTTGGAGCATCACCTCATTCATTGACGGCGCCACAATCACGCGCTGTCGACGAAGATCAAGTGCTGAACAGACCAGGCTGACCGCATCATTTGGCTGCCCCATCGCCAAACAGGCAAGCATATTCATGCTACATGGCGCGATGAGCATGAGCGATGCCTCACGTGCTAATGCAATGTGTTGTGGGTCATGTGATTCGACATGCGTCCATGGATCGGTGTACACGGTCCGGCCTGACAGTGCCTGAAAGGTCAATGGACCAACAAAACGGGTTGCCGCTGAAGTCATCAATACCGTCACATCAGCGCCACCCTGAACCAGGCGACTAACCACGCTTGCGGTTTTATAGGCGGCAATACCACCACAGACGCCAATGAGAATGCGGCGACCGTTCAGAGACGCATCAATTTGAGCTTTCTGTTGATCTGCGGTTCGACCAGCCCCTGTCATCGGTGCTACTCGCTTCCTTTGACTTCGACCACCTCACCCGAGGACCAATCCATCGTGATCTTATCCTGCAAGATCTCTTCAATCACCAATTCCAAATCGGTTCGACCATCGCGCTCAATGAGAGGACGAGCGCCATCAATCACCAATTCCCGAAGTCGCCTTTGGATCAGTGCGCACAATTTAAAACGGCCACCGACCTTTTTTACGATCTCATCGCTTTTGAGCGCTTCAATCATCCGAGGTATCGCTCCAGTTGAGGTTGAGAGGACCGCGATCATCAGCAAACTGCCGATGGCGACGTAGCCCCCAGGCTTCCGTCCCGGTCCAAAGTAGAGGTTCCAATTCAATCCAGAATCGAGAAGTGTATCGCCCGAGGCCTACGGAGTCGACCCTGCCGGCCATGAAAGGCCCCAGAACGCCTTTCTCACCAGAACTCTCCACCTGTCAGACCCCGACCTGCCGATACGGAGATCTGATCCTACTTTTGAGTGACTAGAAAGCACCCCGAAGCCCACCCCATCATGGACCTTGCTGTATCAAGCAAACTTCGTCGGATTGGCGCTCGGCTTCATCTACGCCGTGATTGGTATCTCGTGCTCCTAGCCACCCTCATCGGCCTGCTCATGGCGTGTGTCTCGACGGCTTTCATATACCCCCTGAGAATCGTGGAAACCTGGGGCAACCCCCTGGCTCCAGAGGGCCTGGCCATTCAGGAGGGCATCAGCACTGGCATCCTCTTATTTGTCATCCTGGCACCCACCACTGGCGGCCTCATTACTGGATGGCTGACCTGCGTCATTGTGCCCAGTCTGGCTGGGCCCGGCATACCCACCGTCCTGTATGCCATTCATCGACGCCGAGCTCGTCTGGACCCTCGTCTTGGACTGCGCAAGTGGCTGACTGCGACCAGCACGATTGCCAGCGGTGGATCAGCCGGGGCGGAAGGGCCGATCGTCACCATTGGCGCGGCGATTGGATCTGGGACCGGACGCCTGATTCGTACCGGCACACAAAATACCACCACTTTAGTTGGGTGCGCCGCTTCTGCTGGCATTGCCTGCGTCTTCAATGCTCCAATCGCAGGCATTTTCTTTGTCATGGAAATTCTGCTTAGGGACTTCTCACTGCGCACCTTCACCCCCATCGTCATTGCATCAGTGATGGCTTCAGCGCTCACACAGTACTGGTTTGGCACAGGCGCCCTCTTTGATCCAGGCGAAGCACTGAGCGATGTACAACTTGGCTTTGCAATGTGGGAGTTGCCAAACTACCTCATACTCGGTTGTTTGTGCGGCGTCATCGCATCTTACTTTATTCGCGCTTTGGTTTGGTCCGAACGAACCTTTGGCAACTTCACCATTCCTCGAATGCTCCGCCCTGCCATCGGTGGTGCGCTGCTTAGCATCCTTGGCTTGGCCTACTTATTCCTTACGACCGATCGTGGTCAGATTCCACCTTTCTTCGGCAATGGCTATCCCGTTATCGATAAAGTTCTCAGTTACGCATCGACCATGTCAACCGAAATGTGGAGTGTCTTAGGCCTGCTTTTGGCACTCGGGGCACTTAAATTCATCGCCACTTGTCTCACCGTCGGTTCTGGAGGGAGCGGTGGACTTTTTGCACCCTCACTTTTGGTCGGGGCTTCGATGGGCGCTGCCATTGGCATCTTGGTCAATGTGCTGAACCTTTCAGCCCTTGGCATCCCTCCCGCCAATCCAGTGAATTATGCGTTGGTTGGCATGGCCGCGATGGTCGCGGGAACCACACACGCGCCCTTGACCGCCATCTTGATCGTCTATGAGCTCACTCGCAGCTATGAGATCATCCTGCCGCTGATGTTTGCTGCCATTGTAAGCACCATCGTTGGACGTCTCTTGTTCAGTGAAAGCATCTACTCTGTCCGACTCACACAACAGGGCATCCGCCTGGGACGTATGAGTGACCTCACCTTGCTCAGAAGGCTCTGCGTTGATGATGTGATTCTACCGAGCCACACCCAAGTTCTGGTCAATGACACGGCACAGAAGCTCGTAGAGCTCACGGAACAGGATGGCACCACTGATTTCATTGTCATAGACCAAGACGGGCATTACCGAGGCCTTGTCACCGGAGATGATCTGCGCGAAGCTCTTGTCTTCCGTGAGGCCATACCACTGCTCCAAGTCAGTGAGATCATGAGGCGGGATCTCCCCACCGTTGATCCAAGTGAGACTCTTGATGTCGTCATGGCTAAATTCGCTCGTTATGATGTCGATGCACTGGCCATACTGAGCGATCATGATCACCCCATCGGGTTGCTTTCCCGGGCCCATCTCATGGCGACTTATCAGGATGCCTTGAGCCAGGATTGAACGCATGTTTGCATCACAAGATTCTGCCGCCGAGCATCCTCTGTCACCTTCATCGAATCAGACAAGTCATTTTCCCAAATCAAAACGTTTGCTGCGAAAACGTGACTTTGATCGTATCTATCAGACTGGTACTGGTGTGACCTGCTATCCGCTTCGCATGATCTGCCAACCAAACAACAAACGTGTGCATCGCCTTGGACTTGCTGTCCCAAAACGCGTTGGCGGAGCCGTCACTCGAAACCGCATTCGGCGTTGCCTACGTGAAGCATTTCGCCACATGCATTGGGAAGCTTCGACGGGGTATGATGTGATGATCATTGTGCAGGCCAATCTGAAAATGACCCCTGACGACTACCGATGCCTGATCGCAAAAGGCATGA
Organism: uncultured Phycisphaerae bacterium; assembly: GCA_937899935.1. GTDB lineage: Bacteria > Planctomycetota > Phycisphaerae > Phycisphaerales > SM1A02 > JAQWNP01. Next base: position 245 of record CALCOW010000049.1, on the reverse strand, counting down.
CCTCGGTTCACCAAAGATGGAACAAAAAGAACAAGTCAAGCTAAGCTCACCGGCAACAGCAAACCACCATGGGGCTGTTGACCACCCTTGCCAAACCAGGACGTTCGGCCTTTTTGCAAAATTTCTCATCTGGCTCGTTCGAGGCTACCAGGCAACACTCTCATGTTTTTTGGGAGGACACTGTAGGTTCCAGCCCACTTGCTCTGTCTATTCAATCGATGCCATATCCCAACATGGCGCCTTGC
>CALCOW010000048.1 GCA_937899935.1 uncultured Phycisphaerae bacterium | reverse complement strand
CTTGCGGTTATGTTAACGCTAATTGGATTAACAACGAGCCTGATGGTCAGAAGGATTCGTTGAATCCAATTTCGGTAGAAGTCTTATGAGAAATTAATGGCCATCAATAATCTTTTAGAAAAGCGAAACCAGTCGATGGGTAGAGGCCCTCTGTTTTATCGGCAACCCTTGGAGCTGGTTAGAGGGCAAGGTGTCTGGCTCTTTGACTCGGATGGCAAGCGTTACATGGACTGCTATAACAATGTGCCTTGCGTTGGTCATTGTCACCCGCACATTCTGAAGGCAATGAACAAGCAAGCTGGTTTGCTCAACACACATAGCCGCTACTTAAGTCAGACTGTTATTGATTATTCAAAACGCTTGATGAGCTTGCATGCAGAGTCGCTGGACGTTCTGCAAATGGTCTGCAGTGGCACAGAGGCTATTGAGTTTGCGATGCGTTTGGCTCGCAGTCATACAAACGGTATGGGGATAATCTGTAGTAACGCGACTTATCATGGTAACAGTCATGAGACCTTTCGTATGACCGTGGGACCTTTTGAGCCTGACTTTCGACGAGTCTCTTTCCCCGATTTTTACCGACCGCTTCCTAATGCTGTTGGGAAAGACGATTTTGGTCAGCCCTATCTGGAAGAGATCAAGTCAGCCATCGATGGGTTCGCTGGAGATGGCGTGAAATTTGCCGGGCTTCTATTCTGCTCACTTTTCGCCAATGAAGGTTTGCCTAATATTCCAAATGACTACATGGCTCGTGCTGCTGACATAGTTCGAGAGGCCGGTGGCGTTGTGATCTTTGACGAGGTTCAAGCTGGTTTTTGCCGAAGTGGTGAATGGTGGGGTTATGAAGTTGTTGATTGCGTGCCAGACATTGTGGCGATGGGCAAACCAATGGGCGCGGGGTACCCGACCGGAGGCGTAGGTGCTCGAGCCGAAATCATGGAATCGTTCTTCAACAAGAGCGGCTATTTCAACACGATGGCAGCGACACCCTTACAAGCAGCGGTAGCGAATGCAGTTTTGGATGTCATCGAGAACGAAGACATTTGTAATACAGTGAGCAAAGTTGGCCGATACTTACGGGTGAAGCTTGACTCGTTTAAGGAAAGGTATGAATCGGTGGGCGATGTCAGAGGGCACGGGCTTTTTTTGGCGATTGATTGGGTAAAAGACAAAAAGAGCAGGGTGCCAGATCGAGATGGGGCGATCGAGGTTGTCGAAAAGTTGAAGGAGCTGGGATTTTTAATCTCAAATGCAGGGGTGCACCGTAATGTATTGAAAATAAGGCCGCCCTTAGTATTCAACGAAGAAAATGCTGATGAGCTTTATGAAGCCTTAGATAGAGCTTTTGAATTCGTAGCGAGTTGAAAGATTTGTGTTACTTCCAACTGAAAGCTTAGAGCAGCTGGCAAAGAAAGCCCTTGCGTTGTGGTCGATTGATGCGGAATTGATCGAACTATTTTCTCAGAGTGAAAATACCGTTTTCAAGATCAAAGATCGCGCTGGAAAAGATTATGCCCTGAGAGTTCATCGACCTGGCTATCACACGCGAGCGGAGCTGGAGTCAGAGCAGCAATGGACTGAATTTTTGTCAAAGAGTGGTATAGCCGTGCCGACAGCCGTGAAGTCTAAAGACGGGCGGTATTATGAAATGGTCTCGGTGGCAGGTACTGAGGAGACCCGACAAATCGGCGTAGTTGATTGGGTTGGTGGAGTCCCATTATCCGATTTATTACAGGACGACCTGTCGGAGACCCGAATTCGGGGCACGTTTCGGAGGCTCGGCAGTCTCATGGCCAACTTTCATTTGGCGTCTATATCTTGGAAGCCAAAACGTGGATTCGTCAGACACAGCTGGGATATAGAAGGATTTGTAGGGGAAAAGCCATTTTGGGGAAAATTCTGGGAATTAGGCGCCTCGGACAAGGAGACAAGGAAGCGACTCGCTGCAATTAAAAACCAGATTCAGAAACTACTCTCTCATTTGCCCCAAAACACAAATTGCTTTGGGATGATCCATGCGGATATGCATTT
>CALCOW010000047.1 GCA_937899935.1 uncultured Phycisphaerae bacterium | reverse complement strand
ATTTTGGTCAATTTTCATTAGTGCAGGATGACTCTAAAGCGATCGATGGTCAAATCAGCCCAGAGATCGTGAAGTTACTCTTGGAAACTCGCCCATCCGAGGTACTATGTAGGGTTGGGGGAAACACAGTCATCAACAGCTGAGGACAGAAATTTGCTGAACGGGACGATTCCATATCTCATGTCTAAGAAGTATCTGTGCCTGCAACTTTTTGCACTAGTAGCCAGTCTCTTTTTCATATTCCCACAATACACAAGCGCCATGCTTGTTAGTAAAGCAACAACCGCTGGATCGAAACAGCAGGTTGCAAAGCAGATGCTAGCGGTGATTGAAGTCCCGACACTCCCTGATTTTGAAATGATGAGCGAGTTGGGCGCGAGACCATGGAGTTGTCGACCAGGTTTAGGCCGAGGTGTTTGGCTGGTAACCAATGCACAGCTCCGTCAAGCAGAGGCCTGGGGGTTGCGATGCCAGATCACCGTAAGAGATGTTCAAGAGCTAATCGCGGCTGAAGAGCGAAGTCGTCAAGAGTCACGAAGGGCAGGGGCATGGTTTAGTGACTATCGAACCTATCCAGAAGTGGTGACCAAGATTGACACACTTGTCGCAGCTCACGGGGGCCTATCAGAAAAGATCGTTTTAGGCTCAACGCATGAGGGCCGAGATATTGTTGGGCTTGTCATCAACACTGATACAAGCCAAGAGAAACCTGCGATACTTCTTAATGGCTGTCAACATGCACGCGAGTGGATCAGTGTCATGGTGCCCATGTATATCGCAGAGCAACTGTTGATTGGCTATGGAACCGATCCTCAAATCACATCTTTACTTGATTCAACAGAAGTCGTGATTGTGCCTATCGTCAACCCAGATGGATACGTGTACTCGCATACAACAGAAAGACTCTGGCGAAAGAATAGACGTAATAATGGGAACGGTACGTATGGCGTCGACCTCAATCGTAACTGGGACATCGATTGGGGTGGACCCGAAAGTACAAGTACAAACCCAAATAGCGATGTCTACATTGGCCCGAGTCCATTCTCCGAGCCAGAGACATCAGCAATGCGAGATCTTGTCTCGTCGCGAGACAACATTGTTGCCCACATAGACTTTCATAATTACTCTCAATTGATTCTTCAGCCATGGGGCCACACCAACGATCTGCCAGCAGATTATGCAGTCATTAATGAACTTGGCGCAAGGATGAATCAGGCCATCTACGAGGTACATGGTGAGAATTATCCACATGGTTCGGGGTCTACATTCATTTATTTGGCTAGTGGAACCTGTGAAGATTGGCATTACTCACAAGGTATTTTTGGTTACACCATTGAGTTGCGTCCAAAATCATCACAGCCAGGCTTCTTGTTAGAGGCGGATCAGATCATCCCAACAGGCGAAGAAAACTTCCAAGCGGTACTCGAAATGATGGAGTTTGCGGGCGAGCCAGCACAAATTCTCTTTCCTGATGGACAACAGGAACTCATTGATGAGGGCGAGGATATTGATCTGCTCTTTAGTGTGCGCTCTGGCTCTGGAACAGGTGTTGATCCCAACACAATCAAGGTGATGGCTCGAGAAGTGGGCAGCTCATTTCAGATCAAACCAACAACATCGATAGGCGATGAAACATACACATGTACAATTGCCGCTTCATCCTGCCGCATTCCGATTGAATATTACATCACAGCAGAGACTGAAAATGGTGCTGTGGTTACATCACCACAAACAGCGCCGAATCAAGTGTACTCAGTAAGAGTTGGCGCCCCATTCTTCGTTGAGACGCTGGATATTGATCCTGATTGGCTCGAGGAGGGCCAATGGGATTTCGGAATTCCAAACGGTGGTGGAGGTCAATATGGCAATCCCGATCCAACAAGTGGGGCGACCGGAAACAATGTCTTTGGCTATAACCTTAACGGCGACTATGCGAACAACCTTGATGAGTACTATCTGACCACCGATCCGATTGATTGTGGTTCATCAATAGGCACTCAGCTTCGCTTTGCCCGTTGGCTCAATGTTGAACAGCCCGCTTATGACCACGCATCAATTCAAGTGAGCTCAGATGGCTCATTATGGAATACGGTTTGGTCAAACGAGGTAGAAATTACGGATAGTCAGTGGGTTGACCAACAGGTTGATTTGTCCGCTTATGCGGATGGAGAACGCTCGGTGCAGATTCGTTGGGTCATGGGTACGACCGATGGTGGTTGGCGATATTCAGGGTGGAATATAGATGACATGACCTTATGGGGGCAGGCTTCCATATTGCCCGGGGTCGGATCGGCGGACTTAAATTGTGATGGTTTTGTAGGGATCGAAGATTTTACGCTCTTCCTGATCAACTTTGGTTCGAACTGCGAGGTCGATGAATATTGTCGTGGGGACATTGATCGCAGTGGCAGCGTTGACATAGTTGATTTTTCCTACATTCTGATTCAATTTGGCAACTGACTCATCTGATTTTGAGCCTGCCTAGGAACGACGGGTAGGATGGGCAGCCCATGGCTGCCCCCACGTCATCAAAGAACCTAACGCTAGAGCACCAGCCTCTGAAAGAAGTGCTGTCTATCGCCTGGCCGACCGTGATCACCATGACCAGTTATACGGTCATGCAGTTTGTCGACAAACTGATGATCGGTCAGGTGGGACCACTTGACCTTGCCGCGGCAAGTAACGGCGGAATCTGGGCGTTTGTTCCTTTGGCGGCGGCCTTCGGTTTCTTAACCGTCATCAACACATTTGTGAGTCAGAATGTCGGAGCCCAAAGGCCTGAGCGAGGTCCAGCTTATGCCTGGTGTGGACTTTGGATCAGTATTTTGATCTGGCTAGTCTTTCTGATTCCCTACGCGCTGATACTGCCCTACATATTTTCGGCAATGCCAGAGGCGACACCTGAGCTTGTCGAAAAAGAGACGGGCTACGCGCAGATCGAACTCCTTGGCGCGGTTGTGTTATTGGGCTCAAGGTCAATGAACAATTTCTTCTTTGGGCTTCAGCGCCCAAGAGTTGTAACGTTCTCGGCAATCATTGGCAACATCATCAATGCGGTTGCCAACTACATACTGATCTTTGGAGAGGAAGGCTGCGCGAGTATTGGTATACCTGGTATCCCAGGCATTCCAGCGATGGGTGTCTATGGCGCTGCTATTGGCACCGTCATCGGAACGTTCTTTGAATTTATTATTCCGTTTGCAATTTTCTTGGGGCCCAAACTTAACAACTCACTTAAAACGCGCAGCGCCTGGAGATTCCACAGAGAAAGCGCCAAGGGGCTCTTTACAATTGGTTGGCCACCAGCAGTTCAATTTGTAAGCGAAATTATCTGTTGGGCCATTTTCATGACGGTGCTTGTTGGCTCATACGGCGAAGCACAAATGACAGCGTCTTGGATTGTCTTAACGTATATGCACTTGAGTTTTATGCCAGCTGTTGGACTTTCGGTTGCTACGAACTCACTGGTGGGTAAGTACATTGGAGCAGGAAAACCCGATGTCGCAGTAAAGCGAGCCCGATTGAGTTTGATAGTGGCAATGTCGTACATGACCTTGTGCACCATCATCTTTATCGTGTTTAGAAATCCACTTGTGCAACTCTTCATTGGGGGCGATGCAACCGTTGAAGAGATCGATGTAATTATTGTCATTGGTAGTCAACTGATGATCTGCGCCGCGTTCTTCCAGACGGTTGATTCCATTGGCATTGTTTACACAGGAGCACTTCGTGGTGCTGGCGATACAAAGTGGCCCAGCATGATTACAGTCATTTTTAGTTGGACGCTGATTGTGGGTCTTGGTTGGGTTATTTCCAATATCTGGCCAGAACTTCAGGCGCTGGGCCCCTGGATCGGAGCAGCCATCTATGTCATTGCTTTCGGTATCATGATGGGCATTCGCTTTGAGCTCGGCGCTTGGCGCAAATTAGACCTGCTTAAAGTCACAGCAGCGGCACAAAAACCCTCAATAATTGGCCCCGGACCGCCTGCCAGCGAGGCAGATGCGACTATTCGAGATATAGCAGATGCCATCGGTGATGCAGAAATGAAGGCAAACGAGTAAATCTTGTCCCAAGTGCACAGGCTCGATAGACTGCTCAATTCAAATTAATTCGCGGCAGGAAAGTCGCAGGAGCTCTGAGATGAACGATATTAAACCTGGATCGGCCGAGCACGTTCTGGACACCATGATTGGTAGTGGAATTGGTGAGCATGACAGCAAGGCCGCGGGTAGCCACTTTGAAGCTGGACAGCAGTTTGAGGTCGACGGCAATCGTATGGCTGCCATCGAGGAATACGTAAAGGCAGTTGATCTGGGCGATGATCCGGAACATGCTTTCCGCTTGGCATATCTCTTTGATCTCATGGGCGAAGAAGAGCAAGCTATTGATCTCTATGAAGAACTCTGCTGTGCGGGCCAATCGCACATCAATGCATTGGTCAATCTGGCAGTGCTTTATGAAGACCGCGGTGAAATTGCCAAGGCTGAAAAATGCCTGAGGCAGGTCCTTGATACAAATCCAAACCATCTTCGTGCTCGACTGTTTATGCGAGACGTGTCGGCATCGAGAGATATGTACTACGACGAAGAGCATGCCCGTGATTTGGCGAAGCGAAATGCACTTCTCGATACACCGGTCACTGACTTCGAACTTTCTGTGCGAGCGCGCAATTGCCTGAAGAAAATGCAGATCCGTACACTTGGCGATTTACTTCGTGTCGGTGAGTCAGAGCTTCTGAGCTACAAGAACTTTGGCGAAACCTCATTGGTCGAGATTCGAGCAATGTTGGCAAGTAAAGGCCTGCGACTTGGCCAAGGCCTAGAAGGACAGTACAGTCGCGTTCGCAAAGAGATCTACGAAGAACTCAAGGGGAAAGCTCCTGAGCATGTTCTTAACAAACCCTTGTCTGGGCTCGACCTTTCTGTTCGGTCGCGGAAAGCACTCCAACTTCTGGGTATCCAGACGATTGGCGACCTTGCAACGCGGACAGAGGCAGAATTAATGGGCGTTAAGAACTTTGGAGCAACCAGCCTTGAGGAAATCGGCGAACTTCTCACTGCCTATGGATTAGGGCTGAGAAACCTCGATTAAACCTGCTTCTGGCCCCACCTAATTTGTAGCAAAGATGACGGTTGTTGCGAAGGATGCTCGTCATGCGCCTACTATGTCGACAAATGGGCGTCTGTCACAGAGTGTCAATTACTGCTTGGTTGGTCGTATGGTGCTTTTTATGCATGGTCTTGGGATGCTCATCGGCACATGAAGATGAGGGCAAGAAACAAGAACCAATCTTAAGGGCGCCAGCCCCAGAGGCCCCAATTCCCAATGGCCACACAATTCCAAACAAAGAGCCAGATATACGAATTCGTTTAGATCGAATTCGTAATCGTGGTGAGCGCGTCATAATAGGAACCGATGAACAGCGGCTGCGAGTTACCGATCGTCATCAAGAATCCTTGTTGGGTGCATTTTCTGGACCGCTCGAAGTCTATCTGGCAAGTGATGGATGGCGATTGAAGGAATCCTCTGGTCGTGGTCGCGTGACACTTCCAACAGAAGAGATCATCGTACGTGCTGCAACACAAGACACCGGTGATTCGTCACTTCTTGGTGTACAAACCAGCACCAACCAGCCAGTTCGAAAATATCCCGGTCTGCTTCGCTTGGTTCCACGTGGTGACGAACCAAGCGGATCATGGGATCTTATTAATGAAGTGCCTCTGGAATCGTATTTGCCGGGAGTTCTTGCTGGTGAACTGTATTCAGGATGGCATCCAGCAACCTATGACGCCCAGGCAATCGCAGCACGCAGCTACGCAGTTAATGAAATACTGTCACGACTCGGCCGCAGTCATTTTGATGTGGAATCGTCAGTCCGCTCACAAGTGTATCTGGGTGCGACTAACAACCAAGAAGCAATAAAGTCGGTTGAAAGAACCCAAGGCCAAGTGCTGGGTTATGAGGATCGCCTCGTGCCAGGCTATTACTCAAGTTGCTGTGGAGGTCACCCCGCACTGGCTAGCGAAGCTATTGGCCCAAATCCAATCAACGAATTAGAGCCACTTAACGGACATGGCCCACCCGCCTATTGCGATGAAGCCACGGTGTTTCATTGGACAAGAAAGACCAACCGACATTTGATTGAGGACCGTCTTCGGTCTTTTGGTAAACAAACCGCGAATGAACTATTAGCGAAGCTTGGACAACTACAGTCTATCGACACAAAGACAGTTAACCCCTTTGGCCGCGCACTATCCATGGAGATCAAGGATACACAAGGGCGGTCAATTGTAATCAGTGCAACACAACTTCGGCGCGCACTTATGCGAGGGGATGCAGTTGGGGGACGAGCGTCGCTTCAGCTACTGTCTGAAAATATTCGCCTCTTTGTTGACGGCAATGTTGTCAATATTGATGGGTGGGGCTTTGGCCATGGAGTTGGCTTGTGTCAATTTGGCGCTCAAGCGATGGCAAACTCTGGTAATAAAGCCAATGCGATCGTGACATTTTATTATCCAGGCGCAACAGTTGTCTCCGCCTATAGCACCCCAGAATCACTGACTCATTCAACAGACCAGAACACAGAAGAGGCTCAAGCACCAAACCAAGCTCAAAGCCCGTCTGCTCAAGAACCTTGATCGCCATCTCTGTTATTTCGTCGGAGCCGGGCGCGGCGGAGCGCGTCGAGTGTGCCTGAAGATTCTTCATCGATGGGTGCAGATGGAGGTGGCTTTGGATTTAGCTTTTTCTTTGCGTTTGGTTTTTTACCAAGCAATTTATCAAGAGCCTCATGCAGATCTTTCTCACTTGGAGGTGATAGTTGCTGGTCATTTGTATGGCTGGCATCCTGGTCTACATCGTCGCCGGGGGGCGAATCTTCACTTGGACTTATAGTTTCTTTTCCCCCCGCTGGATACGAGACAATGGTCGTTCTGGGAGCCGACGCAATTTTCCAAGTTGTTTTCGACAATCTTTCGACGCTTGTCGCCGCTGCGAGCGTAGACGGATGTGGAGATGTTCGTCGAATAAGAACAAAGCGGCGTACCGCAACGTCGAGTAACATTAACCCAATGCAAATCCACGCCAAGATAGGCCAGATTGAACCAAACGATGTTCGCTCTGGTAATCCGTCTTTTGTAAAAACATCTGCTGTTTGTGGTGACGTTAATGCTAGTACGCGACCTTTACCAGCGCGGGCAATATCCAGAATACGCTGATCATTTGACTTCTTGAAGCGATATTCCGCGGCGGGAGGAATACTTACGCCAGTGATTAGTGGAGCCAGTGCACGAGCGCCGTGCTGCGCAGAAATGGCGAGCACATAGTCGCCACTGCTATTGAGTTGCAGACTACTCTGATAGCGTCCAGGGGCTGTTTGCGTCAGATTCATTTCTTGCCTTGAGCCGCGTGGACCATACAGTGTCGCGGCTGCGGTGAGATAATCGAGCCAGTCTCCATCTTCATCCATGGCCTGTAAATCAACATATAACATCTCACCATCAATTCGTGTTTGAAGCTCAAGGTCTTCAACAGCTGGGCCACGGGCCAGATAGCGAGCAAGTTGCGCCCAGAACACCGGAGCACCATCCCATGTGGACCAAGAACTTGTCCACAAGCGACCGCTATCAGACATAAAGGCGCCGACCCGGCCGACTCCAAATTGCCGGTGTGCAAGCAGTGGGTCTCCATCAGAGTCCATTAGATCAATCTGTACAGCTGGATCATCTGCCGGCGCTGTGATAATGGTCCCGGAAATGTTTGGCGCTTCACTCATAGAACTGTTTAGTGCGGAACCAGTTGGTCTGGTGACAACAGAAAGATCTAATTCCTTAATAAGCGGTGTGTTGATGACCTGAACAGAATCCATCAGCACGCGGGGTAACAGGCGCGGGTTGCGTACTTCATGGAACTTCCCACCGCCTATTCGTGAGAGGCTTTGTAAACCGCTCTGATCGGCTTCATCACCAACAGCGATTGTCGTCAGGGTAATACCTTTTTCAGAAACCTCTCGAGCGAGAGCGTCTAATCCAAACTCGTCACTCCGACCATCAGTAAGTAGCACAATATGTTTTTCTGGAACATCAATTGGATCTAACATAGTCATGGCCATTTGTATCGCGGGCCCCAAGCGAGTGCCGCCACCAGTGCTGATTTGGCGCACAGGTCCAACAAGATCGGTTGACTCACTCTTGCGTGTCATGGGTAGAACTTGGTAAGGCATTTGATCGAATGCCACAACACCAACCCAACTGCCAGAAAGAAGCGATTCGATAGCCAGGGCTGCTGATTCGTTAGCGACTTGTTGTTGGGAAGCCAACGCTCCACCAACAGGCCGTTGCATGGAACCAGATTTATCCAGGACAAGTACAAGCGCCCCGGTTGAACGACGTAGTTCTGCAGGTGGATCTAGTTCAACCGGGAGCATGGCTTCAAGTGGCGTGTTGTTCCAGCCTCCCGGCCCGAAACTAAGCCGCCCTCCAACCAGAAGAAGCCCTCCACCAAAATCTTCAACATAAGTTCTCAGGTATTCTTGTTGCTTTAAGTCAATGGCTGAAGCTGGTATGTCATCCAAAACAATCAAGTCGTAACTTTGAAGGTCTAATAGATCTGTTGTGAGTTGGTCGGGTGTGACCACGGTGACGGGCAAGTCTGTTTGCCGAAGTGTTTCTCCAAGTCCACGTCCGAGGTTGCTTGATCGAGTAACGACTAACATGTTGCCGCGAGCAGGGGTGGCCACAACAGCAGTAGCCGTATTGTTTGTAGCGACAAGATCTGGGCCATCAGGAAGCAAGGTGACCTCAAACTTATTGATGGGCTTGGAAGCCACTGGCGCACTCACCACATGAACACTTCGGCCCACGGGAATCTCGACAGGAACGCCCAGTAGATCGGGATCTGGATTGAGATCGATCTGCTGGCCACTGTTGCTCAGGAGCAGCGCGCCGGTCATGGCTTCAGCTGACTCAATGATGACGCGAAGAGAAATGGTCTGGCCAGGTCGTGCTATTGCCGGAGCTTCCAAGCTCGAAACATATGTTTCGCCAGAGATGTCGTAGTTCAAAGGAACCACATCAATGCGCAGGTCACTGCTTGCGACAAGCTCTTTCGCCGTCAGAACTGCGTCACCAGCGGTTTCATTTCCATCAGTCATTAATACCAGACGACCAAGTGTGTTGGGCGGCAACACACTTGATGCAAGTTGTAATGCCTTCGTGATGTTTGTTCCTAGGGCGCCGGTTCCTTCAAGCGCCAAGTCTTGTAGTGGCCCTAAAGTGTGCATGTGCACTAGCTTTGGCGTCTCTTGAAATGAAACAACACCTGCTCTATCGATAATAGGGCGCTGCTCACTGGTTGTACGAATCCATTGCTCAATGTCGGTCAACGGGCTTATGTGTTCAGCATCTGTTGGAGCAAAGGCTCGAACAGAGGCACTCACGTCTGCTACATAAAGTGTGGTGATCTGATCGGTTTTACGAATGATACTTGGCTGAGCGAGTGCAAACGCAAGTGAGCTAACAAGTAGTGCGCGAAACCCCAGTACAAACCCGCGTCGCAAAGGGCTCATTCCTTGAGTGGCTTTAATGCCAATAAACACAAAAGGGATGATGAGTAACAGCAATAAGAGCGCTGTAGGATGATCGAATACGAAAGGCATCTTAAGGATCGGTCCCCAGTCGTTCGAAGTACCGTCGAATTAAGTCGTGGTAGCGCCTAGGCACGACGGTTGTATTTGTTGCCCGCTCTGCAATCTGCTTAGCTTCACTTGACGGCACCTCTTTAGGCGATGCATACAACTGGCTAGCAAGATCGCTAGAAATTTCTCCATCTGGTGTGAGCCAGCGCATGGTGGTGGTGTCAGGTTCGGCACCACCGCTCACATCGACAACTTCGTTTGAGGAGTCTGTCAGCTCTGAAGGATCTGTGGCAGGATCTCTGGAGTCTCCAACAAACTGATCAGATGGATAAGGCGAACTGGGTTCATCCGATACGATCCTGCGCGACACTTGGTCTAATTGCTCTGCTTCAGCTTGTTGCTCTGCGGCTGCTCGGCGTTTGTTGGCATATTTCCGAAGCGCATCAGAAGCCGATGTGCACTGCCTATCTTGCTGGCCTTGCTGCTGCTGTTGTTGCTCTTGCTGGCCTTGCTGCTGCTGTT
>CALCOW010000046.1 GCA_937899935.1 uncultured Phycisphaerae bacterium | reverse complement strand
TATGACCGCCGATATCAATGGCTTCAGTAGTAAACAAGCTGTTGCGGAAGCGATTGGTCGTGCGACCTGTGACTTCATCGATGCAGTGAAGACAAAGTAATGAGATCGCTTGATGGCTAATAAGAAATATCGGCGTGCCTTGCGGGCCTACTGGTTGCTGGTGTGTGAGAAGCCCTGGTACATCAATGCGATCAGGATTGCGATACCATTTTTGATCATTGGTGCGGTTATCTATGTGTACGACGAGCACATCAAATACCATATTTTTCCTAAACGTTGGGGAACGGTCGAGGAAGGGCTGGTCTATCGCAGTGGCCAACTGTATCCAGAAGTATTACACCGTGTTGTAGAGCAACACGAAATTGAATATGTGATTGATCTCAACCTTGTTGAGCCATGGAATGAACTCCAGCAAGCTGAAATTCAGGTGCTTAAGGAAATTGGAGTCACGCGCATTAATACGCCCTTGATTGGTGATGGCACCGGTGAAGTCGAGAACTATATCCAAGCTATTTGTGCGATACACCATGCTGTCGAATCCGAGGAGCCGGTGCTTGTGCATTGTGCAGCAGGGGCGACCAGGACTGGCGGTGTGATCGCCATCTATCGCATGTTGGTTCAGGGACGCCAGGGGCCTGAGGTCTGGGATGAAGCAACTGATTATAAATTCACTGGCGAAGATGGGAAACTTCAACAATATCTTGCTGAAAATATGAACACGATTGCTCATCGACTTGTTGAAGAGGGCGTTATTGAACAAGTGCCCGAGCCCCTGCCTGTTTTTAGCCAAGAATCGACTGGTCGCTAGAGACGGCCTCCTTTTTATATAAAAACAGCATTTTGAGCTCGGTTTGCAAGGTTCCTCTGCCTTTGGTGGAGAGGTATGAGTCGTTTGGTATCCTTTCGTTCTTGTCGTCATATTGGGTTGGGTGCAATGACTAAGGCGCCATTCCCAATAAGAACTTGGCATGATGCTGTGCTCAGATCAAATGTCTTATTCGGAGAGCCCCTATGACTATTCCAGTACTTGCAATTGGAACTGGTGGCATCATCGCAATTTGCGTTGGTGTGGCCATTCTCTTGCTGATCATTATTTTGATCGGCATCTATAACGGATTGGTAAGCGCTCGAAATCAGGTTAAGAACTCTTTTAGCCAGATCGATGTGCAACTGAATCGACGTTATGACTTGATCCCAAATCTTGTTGAAACAGCCAAGGGCTACATGAAACATGAGCGGGAGACACTTGAATCAGTCACCGAGGCGCGCAATCAAGCGATGGGTGCGTCGAAGGCTGCGGCGGCAGATCCAACCAATGGGGCCAACATGAAAGCGTTGGTTGGCGCGGAGGGTGCCTTGACCGGTGCTTTGGGTCGCTTGATGGTCACGGTGGAAGCCTATCCTGACTTGAAGGCAAGTCAGAATATGATGCAGGTTCAGGAGGAACTGACCTCAACAGAAAACCGTATCGCCTTTGCCCGTCAAGCCTATAACGATTCGGTTATGCACTACAACACAAAACGTGAGACATTCCCCAACAGTATTGTCTCTGGCATGTTCAACTTTACTGCAGCAGAGTCGTTCGAAGTTGAATCCGAAGAAGTCAAGAAGGTTCCCAAGGTTAGCTTTAGCTAATCGCAAAGAGCGTTCTTATGGCTATCAACTTTTTTGCGGCGCAAGCCAAGGCTAAGAAGAAGACAGGTCGGCTGGTGATCCTCTTTGGGATCGCGGTGGCTCTGATTATTGCCATTCTCTATGTGATTGGTGTTCTGATTTTCGGAGAGAACGGCAATGAAAACACTTTTACGATCGTTTGGTGGCAGCCAGGGGTTCTTTTAGGCGTTGGTTTGTTTACGCTGGTGGTTGTCGGCGGTGGGTCCTTCTACAAGCTTGCTGAGCTCTCGCAGGGCGGCAATGTGGTGGCCAGTTCACTGGGCGGGAAACAGATAGATCCCGGCACGCGCGATTTTGATGAAAAACGTGTTTTGAATGTGGTCGAAGAGATGGCCATTGCTTCAGGAATACCAGTGCCACCTGTCTACTTGATTGATGATCCGACTATTAACGCCTTCGCCGCTGGCTATCACCCGAAGGATGCGGTGATTGGGGTGACCTCTGGTTGCGTGCAGCAACTCAGTCGAGACGAACTGCAAGGTGTGATGGCTCATGAATTCAGTCACATCTTCAATGGCGACATGCGGCTGAATATTCGTTTGATGGGCGTCATTTATGGCCTGTTAGTCCTGGGTCTATTTGGTCTCCTGTTGGTACGCACCATTGGCTACAGCATGATGTTTAGCCGTCGATCGAATAGTAAGGACAGTGGGCAAGCAGCGCTGGCCATTATTGGCATTGGCGTTGTCTTGATGGTGCTTGGTTTTATTGGCACTTTCTTTGGTCGTGTTATTCAAGCGGCGGTGTCAAGACAGCGAGAATATTTAGCTGACGCGACTGCGGTGCAATACACGCGAGATCCCAACGGTATTGGCGGGGCCTTACGTAAAATTGGTGGCCTGAAAGCCAAAACAAAATTAGACGCTCGTGCGAGCGAATTGAACCACATGTTTTTTACCCAAGCAATGTCTTCGATGTTTGCAACACATCCGCCGATTGCAGATCGCATTTCAAGAATTGAAGGCATTCCAATCTCATCGGTCGCCACCTCTTCGACCGATGCGTCTTCAGGTGCCGCTGTGCCTGCGGGGGCCAGTGGATTCGCCGCAGGGTCAGAGGGAGCGACTCTCAAGCGATCACAGCTGCATCAGTCTGTCGAGGGTATTGGCAATATTGATACCGCTCATATTGAATATGCTCACAGTTTGATTGAGGCAATCGATCCAGTGCTGCTGGATGCGGCCCATCAGCCATTTGATGCGCAGGCTATTGTCTTCTGTCTTCTGCTCTCGCCAGAGAAGAAGGTGCGGGCGACTCAGCATCAGATACTTGAAAACAGGATTGATAAAAAGACACTGGATATCACCGTGGGACGTCTTGAAAAGTTGGTTTCAAGACTGGATCAGCGTCTGCGTTTGCCACTGCTCGACTTGGCCATCCCGGCCTTATGCACCATGTCGGTGTCGCAGCACAAATTATTCCGGCAGACGCTCTCAGAGTTGATTCAGGCAGATCAGAGCGTCTCTCGTTTTGAATGGACCGTGCATGTCGTGCTGACGCGTCATCTTGACCAGCGTATTCTCGATCGACGTGCGGGCCCCAAAGCCAATCAGACGCTCAAGCGGCATCATGCTGATGCAGTGGTGGTGCTTGCAACACTGGCCTACTTAGGATCGCGTGAACAGCAGTCTGCGGAGCTGGCCTTTCGAAGTGGTCTCGCTGTGTTAGGTGGCGCGGCATCGCGCATGCCCTCACCAGATGAATGTAGTTTAGACACGCTTGATAAAGCGCTTCATCGGTTGGATCGGCTGAGATTCTCAGATCGGCAGCGGTTGTTGCTGGCGTGTGAAGCTTGTATCGCTCAGGATGGCCGCACCACCGTCGCGGAGGCAGAAACAATGCGAGCAATTGCGGATGCCATTGATTGTCCGATGCCACCGATCTTACAGGAGCAACAGGTTACTAAACCTGAATCATAGATTAACTGACAGTGAATAAAGTCTACAGTCAGTTGATCCAGTGTTCTGGTTTGATGAAGTCTGAGGGGAAGTGATCGGTATGAAATACAGCAGCTTTTGTTTTGTGATTGGTTGGTTCTTTGTCTTGCTGGCATTGCAGGCGTGTCAGCCAAATACGAGATCCGATCATTCGATTAGTCGTTCGGACGAAACCGAGATTTTTAAGAAGGCTTCAATGGGCCTTTCCAGTGTGGCTTTTGCTCATGGTCAAGAAATTCCAAAACAATTTACGGCAGATGGCCAAGATCTGTCTCCGCCACTGACATGGGCCAACGTTCCAGTTGGGACACAGAGCTTTGTATTGATTATGGATGATCCATCAGTGGAAGGTCCGAATCCGTGGGTGCACTGGGTGATGTACGGTATCCCAGTTCGCATGAACGGTTTGTCCCAAGGTGTGCCGAACACTCCATCAACAACTTTTGGAGCCATGCAGGGCACTGATTCCTGGGGCACAATTGGGTATCGAGGCCCTTCACCTGCGCCAGGTAAACCGCATCAATATCGTTTTCGACTTTATGCAATAGATGGCATGCCGAACATGATGCCTGGGCTCACGGCGCCTCAGGTGATGAGTCTATTGAAGGATCATGTTCTTGCCACAGCAGAAATGACGGCGAGCTACGGTCGTCAAGTTCAGGCTAAATAAATCGAGCAGACCATTGAAAACCGCCACCGAGATACACGCAAGCGTGTTAATCTCGGCGGCAGTGGTGTGTCAAAAAGTTTGAAACTGAGTATTGGCTGGTGTTACTTGCAGCCACTCTCAGCAACGAGCTGGTCTACTTCTCGGCACACCATTTCGTAGTATTCAGGGCAGTGCTCAGCAAAGCAGTTTTTCCAAGCATTGGCAGCTTTCTTAACCGCGGTGCATCTTGCTTCTTGGTATTTTGCATCAGCCGCATCTACTGCTTCTTGAGCTTGATCGGCACTGAACGCCGTGTCAACGAGCCATCCGACACCCCCGGCAACAACACCTGTCAATGCACCGACCGCCGCCGCCAGTGGTCCTCCAGTGGCTCCTACAATCGCGCCGCCAACAGCGCCGGCAGCAACATAGCCACCAAGCGAAACCTTCGCACCATCTCCAAATTCTTTGAGGATTTCATTAATCCGGTTCTTATGATTGTTCTGCGCTTCACTTAGATCTTGCGAATACCTGGCTGCCGCTTCCATGAGGCAAAGTTTCAGTGACTCCATGTCACAGTAGGTCAACGATTCGTTTTGTGTTGCACTTTCTAGTCTCCGATCGAGTCGATTCGTCGGTGAGGAGACATTCGTATCAACCGTCATTGGTTGTTGGTTTCCAGCAGCCCATTCCAGAAATGTCTGTGATGACATGCCATCAGTGGCCACCAAGGCGATAAAAGCCGCCGCCTGATCGGACGTGATCAAGCTCGCATCGGAGACCATGGTGAGGGGCATGAAGATGAGCATGCTCTTGAGACCATCGTCGAAGCGAATCGCGTATCCGATATGGGGCTCGGTCGGCCCAAACCGGGCCGAGTGTATGAAGCACTCGACGGTCGTGCCGAGTGGGGTAGGTACCGTGATGTTGTACTGTTGCGGATCAATTGGCCACAAACCAAGGTCAAGAATTGGTGCCATGCCCCCTTGCGCCGAGTTCACCATCGTGTAGTTGATAGCTTCGGTGGGTCCTGTTGGTCCAACGGACCAGAGACCACTGGCATCAGCCGCGTAGCTTTCAGCAAACGCATCCATCCAGAGTTGCCTGTTGTTTGCGCTGATAAGATCGGGACGGAAGTTCTGTGGTATTTCAAGGTATGCCTTGGCGATGGCATGTTCATAAGCCTGCTGTTGATCAAATGGGCGAGCGATGACGGAAAACTGTTCGATCAGTCTTCCTAGGCTCGGTTGTGCCAAAGGTGTGTTGGCAGAAATGGCTGTGCCGACTGGCTGTGCAGTTGCTATCGAGGGCAGAAACACACTTAATGCACAAAGTAAGAATAGGGTTAGTGATGAGCAAATTAGTCTTCTGAACTCAAGATCAAATTGCATGGTGAGATCTCCACATTGTGAACTCCTCGTGTAGAGTTCTGGGTGAAAGACATCCTCTTTGCGTCAAGGCAAAGGGCATCCATAATCCAAAGAACTTCACTTTCTTCGAAAACAATGTGACCGGTCACTATTGAATTGCACTTTGAGGACCGATGGGGGACACGGTTCCTCAAAAACATCCACTCATTGTTTGATATGCCTATTACCCCAGCAGATTGCGCTGCTTGTGCATTCTTTTTTTAGATGGCGGCGAAGCGATTGGTTGGTGACAAGGCTCTTT
The DNA here is from genome assembly GCA_937899935.1 of uncultured Phycisphaerae bacterium. Taxonomy (GTDB): domain Bacteria; phylum Planctomycetota; class Phycisphaerae; order Phycisphaerales; family SM1A02; genus JAQWNP01. The sequence continues at coordinate 4,241 of CALCOW010000046.1, read as the reverse complement.
CGCCCAATTCCTCAGCTGGTTGCTTGTTGGTGGGGTGTTTTGTGTGTTCGGCAGACCTGGTTACAATTTCGTTCTAGCCAGAAACGGCCTGGGACAGGTGGCAGAGCGGCTGAATGCGCTGGTCTCGAAAACCAGTATGGCCTCCGGGTCATCGTGGGTTCGAATCCCACCCTGTCCGCTTGTTGTGAATGGAATCGCTTCCTTGTGGGGGCGGCGTTATTAATAAGGAAGGTAAAATGTTTAGATCAGAGCCAAAGAGTAAGTCCATCGTTGTCATCGCATCACTTGCATTGGTTGCATCTGCAAGCATGCTTTTTGCAGCAGCATTGCTACAGCAAGATCATTCGACGACCACACACGATTCAATGCAAGCAAATCATATGCCTGGTAAGGGCCAGAAATTTTTGGCGCAACATTGTGGGAATTGGACTTGGTCGAGCACTGCAAAGATGAGTCCAGGTGGAGAGTCTAAAACATATACAGGCGAGATGAAATCAAATATGTCATTTGATGGCCGGTACATGTTCGAGAGCTTTGAAGGTGATCGTAATCAAGGGCCACATCGATTCGAGGCTCTTAATATTACTGGTTATGACAATAAGCGCAAGGTCTTTGTGAGTTCGTGGCTTGATAATACAATGACCGGTATCTTCACTGCCCAAGGTGTACCAAACGACGATTGGACTGAAATCAACTGGGTGCAGGATCGAACCAACCAGATGACAGGGAAAATTGACAAATTGCGAGTTGTCGAGACCTTCCATGGTCCAGATAAATTTTCAATTGTTGAATACTGGCCTGGTTCCGATGGCAAAGAGTTCAAGGCAGTCGAGATCCAATTTTCTAGGCTCGATGGCTAAACCTTTCGCTTTTCAAATACGGTAAGTGTGCAGCTCCAACGGAAACGTTGGAGCTGTTTGTTATTGTCTTTGAGGCATGTCATTTTTCAGATGGTGGTATTTATAGGCGTGAGAGGTTGACTTTGTCCGCCTATGCAGAACAGTTACAATTGAGTCATTGTGGCGTGTCCTGATCAGTTCTGATTAGTAAAGGGTGGAATCATGGGTTTTGTTGATGAAGTTCTGGTTGATGCAACTGGTGAGTTGGGTCAGTACATTTACTTCAAAATCAAGAATAAGAAACGGGCCAAAGCGTTTAAGGCGTTTGCTGATCAGCATGACTTCAGTTTTGCATCGAAAACGGCCGAATACACTGGCGAGATTATGCAAATACAAACTCCCTCATCAGCGGAGCTCAAGAGTCAAGGGAATGTTCGACTCAGTAGGAAGGCTCGGTATGCGCGGAGCCGGTATGGCAATTCACCTTTTCAAACTAAGTTGTGGGCTTTCGTTTCTAACCGTTCACGCGGTGACTGGCAATCAAACTGCAACATCATGGAGGGTAAATGGCAAGGTCACCTTATGACAGCCTTTGACACACTTTGGTTCACTGCAAATCAAGATTCTAATAATGAAGGTGAGTACACATCGATCTTTGCGCACTGTGATGCGCATTTGCCTCAGATGATCATCACGCCCACTGGACTTGTCTCAATGCTTAAGCGAGCAGATGAAGGCCAGTGGCTCAATATGGGATATCATCGGCAGCAGTTCGAATCGAATGAATTTAATGGTGCATGGCGCGTCTCAGCCGTCGACCAGCGTCTTGCCAGTGACTTCATTTCTCAAAAGATGATGGACTACCTGTTGGACCACAAGAATGAGAAGTGGCATATTGAGCTCAGTCCCGGAGGCGTGCTCATCTCTACCATGTTCACCTTAAACATGAATAAAATTGAGGTCGCGATGAACATGCTTGCAGGCTTTCTCGAGCATGTCGATGCAGATCTGTTGCAGCATGCGTCACCGTAAGGCATTGTAAATTTGACCAAGGTCACGCTGTTTGTTTTGATGAAGTCAGTCATGGGGGCAAAAAATGGAAGGAATGGCAATATGTTGAATCTGAAAAGTAAAAAACACTCGGTCCTAGTTCTTGCATCTTTGTCGCTAGTTGTATCTGCCAGCACACTGCTTGCGGCAACACTCATGCAATCGTCAGATCAAGACGAAAACAGTCAAGCGAAAATGCAGCAAGCGATGGAACAGGCGATGAAGGCCTATGCGACTCCAGGGAAGGGCCAGAAGTTTCTTGTGGCCCGCGACGGAGACTGGAATTGGACATGGACCGGGTTTCTGCCTGATGGTCAAACGATGAGTGCCACGGGTGAATCGGAAATGGATATAGAATTTGGTGGTCGTTATTTGGTGGGTGAAATTGAAGGCAATATTGCTGGTCGACCAGCAAAGTTTAAGGGCCTGAATATCGTTGGGTATAACAATGCCCGAGAGGTGTTTGTGAGTTCATGGCTCACGAATGAAATGACCGGCATTGATAGCGGGGTGGGTACGCCAAATGCAGATTGGACGCAGATTGATTGGGTGCAACAGGAAACCAATCCAATGACAGGGCAAATAGAAGAATATCGAGCTGTTGAGAAGATAGAAGGCCAAGACAAGTTCACAGTGAGTGAATATCGCAAAGGCCCCGATGGCAAAGAATATCAATCAGTTCTCTTGGTATTTACACGAGATAAGGATTCGTGATCAATAGTCTGGCTATCAGTCACCTGAGCTTGTATCGATGCCACAACTAGATATTCCATGTTTGCTGATGCGAGGTGGTACCTCCAAAGGGCCGTACTTTTTGGCCGGGGATCTGCCGGACGAGCGTAGTGCCTTAGCTTCTGTCTTGCTGCGATTAATGGGCTCTCCCGATGTTCGTCAGATTGATGGACTCGGTGGTGGTACTTCGCTCACCAGCAAGGTCTGCATCATCTCGCCATCGCAGCGCGAAGATGCAGATGTCGACTATCTGTTCGCGCAAGTGCGTGTTAAGAAGAAAGAAGTTGATTTTGACGCAAACTGCGGAAACATGCTCAGTGGGGTGGGTCCCTTTGCCTTAGAGCGAGGCTTGGTGCCTCTGCAAGAAGGTAAGACAAAAGTTCGGGTCTACAACCTGAATGTCGGTGAGATCATTCATCTGACGATGCAAACACCAGATGGTTTCTTGACTTACGTCGGTGATACAGAGATCGCTGGTGTGCCTGGCCAGGCATCGCCCATTCGGATGGATTTTTTTGGAGTGGCGGGTCCATCTAGTGGTCATCTGTTCCCAACCGGAAGTCCGATTGATGACATTAATGGTGTCGAGGTTACGTGTATTGACAGTGTCAATCCAATTGTCTTGATGACTGCGAGTTCTCTAGGAAAGACGGGGCAGGAGACCAAAGAAGAGCTTGATAAAGATGAAGACCTTCTTCAGCAGCTACAGGACATACGCGTCGAAGCTGGTCAGCGCATGGGGATGGGTGATGTGACAGAACATGTGGTCCCGAAGATCGCTTATCTATCCCCGCCGCGCGACGGAGGTACTGTCTGTTCTCGCTACTTCACGCCAAACAAGTGCCATGCGGCTCATGCCATCTCTGGTGGTATCGCTATTGGTCTCGCCTGTGTCTCTCCAGGAACGGTTGCAGCCCCCTTGGCCGAGGGTCTCTCAGGAAATGAGCCGGACATTCTGGTCGAACATTGCTCGGGGATTCTAAAAGTGCACCTGAGTATCAATTCAAACGAGTCCGACCCAACCAAACGTATTATCTCAGCCGGAGCGATTCGGACGGCCCGTCCAATCATGGATGGCCGCGTGCTCGTTCCGGATGGATTGGTGCCATAATGGCAAGGCCTCAGATTTCCTGGCCAGAGGGTAAAGCATTTGCCTTTACGATTGTTGATGACACCGACCATGCAACGGTTGAGCGGGTCAAACCAATTTACGATCTACTTGCAGAAGTAGGTATGCGTACGACTAAGACGGTTTGGGTGGAACCAACTGAGGTTGGAAACTCATATGGCGATGCGCAGACCCTCAGTGATCCCGAATATGCTGCCTTTATTGCCCGATTGCAGAGTCAGGGTTTTGAGATTGCCTTGCATGGGGTACGAGGCTGTAGTTCACAGCGGCCGCAGATAGAAGCTGGTCTCCAAAAATACAAAGAGATCATTGGCAAAGATCCAAGCATCCATATCAACCACTGTTACAACCGAGATAACGTCTATTGGGGTAAGCAACGATTTAGCCCAATCCGTCGGGGCTTGCACTTGTATCGAGGGGATCCTGGCAATAGTTATGGGCATGATCGCCGTAGCGAGCACTATTGGAGTGACTTGCTCAATGAACGGGTT
>CALCOW010000045.1 GCA_937899935.1 uncultured Phycisphaerae bacterium | reverse complement strand
CAAGTCAGCAAGCCGCTGGAGGCGCCGAACAATCGAGAATGGACCTCTCAAGAAGTGATCTACTCGACCGCACGCCAAGGTATTCTGTACACAATGACGCAGAATAGAATTGTGGCGTTCTCTAGCACTGGCCAGCTTGTTGGCGCTGACTTTATTGCTGAACCTCGTCAGTTCCAAGCTATTTTGCGCACCCACAACGGGCTCATCGTCCCGAGTCGTCGCCCCGAGCCAGGAAGTCTTGTGAACGCTGGTTTACGGATCGCCAGGTCTATTGAGCGCGAATACAGATATCAGTTCTACCAACTCTCGCCGGATTGCCGAATCGAAGGTGTGTTCGCACTTCCACTGCTACCGCAAGAGTCCGTGTATGGATTTGCAATATCAGGTGCGGTGTTATTTGGAACCAATAAACAAACGATCGCAATCGGCTTGCCGACGGGCAATTAACGATTTTGCAATCACTTATTCAGAAGTTGGTGTTTTTGTTTGCAGGTGATGCGTAAGAGCTGCCCCAGCAGCCATGTTGTCTACGGCACGCTTATCGTCATGTCGACTAAGTTCGAGCGCTCGGCCGTGGACACCATTGATTGATGCAGTAATAGATTCGCATAACTGTACAACGGGTTTCACCTCGCCGTACTCAGCCAAAACGCCCGCTAAACGCTCTTGCATTGGTTTACCATTATCGCGATACAGACGGCGGTATGCATTCTTGACGGCATCCACTTCTTCGGAACTAAAGCCACGTCGCACCATGGCTATCGTATTGACCGCTCGCACCTCAGCCGGGCTTCCTTCAACGATCATGAAAGGTGGCACATCCTTTGCAATTCTTGCGAGCCCACCAACGAAACTACAAGATCCAATAGTCGCAAAGTGATGTATGCCTGCTCCGCCACCAATACTGGCTCCATTATGAATGTGCACATGACCAGCCAACATCACTTGATTCGCAATAATTGTCTCATTGCCAACAATACAATCGTGAGCAATATGTGATGCAACCATTATGAGGTTGTCACTACCAACTCGCGTGACACTTCCACCATTTGCGGTACCGCGATGAATAGTTACATGTTCTCGAATGCAGTTGTTATCACCGATCTCACAGATTGCATGCTCACCCGCAAATTTTCGATCTTGTGGATCTGCTCCGATCACCGCAAAAGGATAAATCAGATTGCCTTTACCAATCTTGGTCCAACCCTGCACACAGACATGGTTGATCAGAACGCTGTACTCACCAATCTCGACTTCAGGACCAATGGTGCAATAGGGCCCCACTTCAGCTGTCTCATGAACCTGAGCTGAGGGATCAATAATTGCTGTTGGATGCACGCCAGACATTTAAGATCAGTACTACCTTCTTTGCCTTTATTCCGAATCAACGGAAGCGGTATTTTCAATACCTTTTTACAAACAACATCTATAAACAAAGAGCATTTCGTTGGATTACTTATCAACGCGGTCGCTTAGGCGCCGAATCCGTGCCTCGGCCAATTACGCACTGTCAGGGTCTACCATCATAAACCTAACCTGGGCTTCAGCCACAATTGAGTCTCCCACAAATGCTCGGCACTTGACGCTTGCCGTTGTTGTTTTGGCCCTTATTGCCTCTGCTTCCAAGATGACCTGATCACCAGGGGTAACGGGTTTACGTAGCTTCACTCTATCTAAACTCAGCAGTATGGCAATTTTACCAGTGTGCTCAAGCTTCTGACTTACGAGGAGGCCTCCAAGCTGGGCCATTGCCTCAACCAATAACACACCTGGCATAATCGGTGCGGCTGGATAGTGCCCCTCAAAAAATGGCTCATTGATGGTGACATTTTTAACCCCGACAGCCCGACGATCGCCATCGAGTTCAAGAACGCGATCAACGAGCAGCATCGGATAGCGATGCGGCATGAGACGTTGAATCGTACGAATATCCATGGCCCTTCCACCACGAGCCAATTCTGCGTAGTGATCACTCTGACACTGTTCCAGAATTTGACCACACATTCGACGATTGAGGTTATGTCCAGACTTATGCGCGACGAACTTCCCGTGTATCTCCGCGCCGGACAAGTAAAGATCACCCAACAGATCGACAATTTTATGCCGCACCGGCTCGTTATCGAAGCGATAGCTGTTTTCAATTGGACCATCATCTCCAATAACTAAAACGTCTTTAGGAGAGAGATGGCGGCACATGCCCTGGTCCCACAATGCCTGAGCCTCTTCCTTCAGGCTATAGGTTCGAGCCGGTGATATCTCTTCAGCGAAGTTGCCATTGCGTAAAGCAAATGCTTGAGTTTGTCGCTTAATCCTGTGTGTGTTATCGCCGTAGTCAAGATCAAACACAACCTCAAACTCTGGCGCGTCGGTTGGAAACGCTGCGAGCATCGCGTCACCGTCCTTAACGAGAATTGGACTTGTCACCTTAAGTACTCGACGTGGAGCTTCTTGCGGGGTCAGACCAACTTCAAGAATTGGTTCGACAAAAGGTAGTGCCGAGCCATCACCGCATGGTAATTCGGGTCCATCAATGCAGATCAATGCATTATCAATTCGTAGCCCAGCCAGCGCCGACATACAGTGCTCAACTGTTTCAATCGTGATATCACCACGTCGTAGCGTCGTCCGGCGAGCTCTTTGTGTCACATTACTAATAGTGGCGGGTATCTGAATTGGTGGATCCTGGTCAACGCGCTCAAAGACAATCCCATGACCCTCTGGAGCTGGTTGAATTGAGACATTGACTGGCTCACCAAGAAGTAGACCGGTGCCGGAGACCTTTACTTCACCCTGTAAAGTATGTTGCTTCGGATAGCTCGTCTCTTCGAGATTATTTTGGTTCTTCTTACCCATAGACGTTCTCAAGACCCAGTCTACTTCGCGTCCTCAGAATCCTTGAGGTGCTTCTCAACACGACGCATAAAGTCTGGCAATTTCATTAAGCTTAAGATCTGGCGTTTTGCATCGCGCGTACTCTGTGCCGGCGTACCATGAACTGGATCACCTGCAACAACGTCACGGATAACGCCCGCTTGAGCACCAATCTGTGACCCATCAGCGACATTGAGATGACCAGTAATTCCTGCCTGGGCACCGATCATCACGCCATTGCCAATCTGCGCTGAGCCAGCAATCCCGACTTGCCCGCAGATGACACATGAACGACCAATCCGCACGTTGTGGCCAATCTGAACAAGATTGTCCAGTTTCGTTCCCGCGCCAATCACAGTAGCTCCAAATTTGCCTCGATCAATGCAGCTATTAGCACCGATTTCAACATCATCTTCAATTCTTACCGTACCAATGTGTGGGATCTTAATGAGCCCCATGCCATCTGGCGCCGGCCGGAATCCAAACCCATCGGCACCAACCGAAACAGACTGATGCAGGATCACACGGTTCCCAATCTCGCAACGAGATCGTATGACGGTATTACTATGAATTTCACAGTCGGCGCCGATCTGGGCATTTCCGTAAATTTGAACGCCACCAAAGATACGAGTGCGATCTCCTACACGTACTTCAGGCCCCAGTACGGCACCCGGGCCTATCGCCACATCCGCACCGAGTTCAACCGTTGGATGAATC
>CALCOW010000044.1 GCA_937899935.1 uncultured Phycisphaerae bacterium | reverse complement strand
TGAATCAAATCGCCAACGACTGACGCCACGCCACTGGGCTTACCTCCGTGTGAGTGAGGGCTGCAATCAAGCCTGCGCGTTTTGCACCATACCCTCTATCCGTGGCAAAATGAGATCTAAACCCCTCGATCGAATTGCCGAAGAAGCCCGCCGCCTCATGCAAGACGGTGCCTTTGAATTAAATTTGATTGGCCAAGACACCACCAGTTACGGTATGGATATTGGCTATGACAATCTAGAGATTCCTCAAGCTCAGGGATTAATCGGCTTGTTGCGCACTCTTGATTCGGTGGCCCAAGAGTTTGGTGGCGGCTGGATGCGTCTGATGTATGCCTATCCAACCTTTTTCACTGACAAGATGATTGATGCCATTGCAGAGTTTCCAAACATAGTCAATTACATCGATATACCACTGCAACATTCGACCACTCGTATGCTCACTGCAATGCGGCGAAGGATTTCCGGAGAAGAGCAGCTTGCATTGATGCATAAACTGAGAGATCGCATTAATGGCCTGGCGATTCGTACGACACTGATCACAGGATTCCCTGGCGAAACAGATGAAGACCATCAGGCACTTTGCGAATTTATCCGCGAGTTCCAATTCGATATGTTGGGTGTCTTCAAGTACTCACGTGAAGAGGGAACCCCTGCAGGAACCATGGATCTTGATCCGGCGCTCCATGTCCCCGATGAAGTCAAGGCAACTCGAGAAGCTGAGTTAATGCTTATCCAGCAAGAGATCGCGTTTGAAAACGCTGAATATCTTGCTCAAGAACAATGTCAGTTTGATGTATTGATTGATGCACCAAGCGAAGAAATAGTCTTCGATGGAACGCCAACACCCGCAGATCCCAAATTCATGACGACTGGACGATGCTACCACCAGGCGCCCCAGGTTGACTCGTCTACCTGTGTGCTGTCTCAAGAGCCGCTCACCGTTGGATCGCTGGTGAGAGTGACTATTGTGGGCTCAGATGGCTACGATCTCATTGCCCGGCCCACCACTGATCTGAGTGGTGATATTGCCTTGCCACTTCTTGGCTGAAAACCAACTCATGCCCCGACAAGAAAGGTATCTGAAATCATTTTTCGACATCCGGTCGCCTCGTCGACTATGAGTGGGTTAAATGGACAGTCATGAAATACACCCGATTCTCAAGCCAGGTACTTTGTCTGACATCTCTCTTGATGTTCTTCATGACTGGCTGTCAGCAACAACCGCGTCAACAGCCAACCCCCGAACTTGATCTGGACCCGACTCACGAAGTGACGCTCGTCGGATGGTGGTACAACGGCACTGAGGTGCTTCGACTCGAAGACAACTCTCAATACCAGTTATTCGCAGATACGAACAGATATGCGCGGCCACTTTCTAATGGCCAATGGTCACAAAAGACCTATGCAACACTTTATCTTTCTCCTTACAACACACCAACATCCATGCGGCAGCGCCTCACGGTAACCCGCAGTGAAGATCGTGTTCAACTTCATCTTCCCAACTATGACGACTTCTTCCGTTGGAATCCCCAGGATGTCGCTGGCATTAAGGAACTCTCCACCACCTGGGAAAGTTCTTTTGGAACACTTGAGCTTCGTAGCGATCGAAGATATGAGTACCGACCAACATCAAACTCAAACCCAGCGATGAGCGTTGGCCATCAGGGTATTTGGTCGCTGGAAAACCAAGTCGTCACTCTCTTTCCTGATCCACAGGGTGTGCAACAAATGTCTTTTCAGCTGCGTAACCAACCTGACGCTGATGAGGCTATTGAACTTTGGTCGCCCTCAGTTATTTATTACCCCGCCAGCGACTAAACGCTCATCTGGTTATCGCTCACTTGATTTCACAATCGGCCGCCAAGATCCGGCACACACCGTTACAAAGAGCATGAGGTGTGCAACATTTTCAAGCACTTCTTCAAGTGGGATGTGAAGTTCTGGCTCGAAGGTTAAACCCGGAATATCGCGGAACATCCTTCGCGAAATCGCTAATGACAGTGCGTAGACACTGAAGGTGCCCACCAGCAATGGCAGCATCCGCCCCTCATGGAGAGGGCCCACCAGTCTTCGCCACCACAAACCTGCCCACACCAACAAGACCAACAAAGCGACCCACACGCCATCATCCGTACCCTGAAAATGCAACTCACGAAGAAACGCGACCAGTGAGAAGCCAGCCAGCCATAAGTGAAGCGGGTTACGGGCAACTGACGCATGAAAGAGTGCGACGACCAAACTTACAGGTAATATGATGATGGCCGCTGTTTCGTTATTTTCCTTGTTCAGCAGCCAATCCCAGCCATAGTGAAAGGCCAAATAGACCAGCAAGTCCCCAAGTGGGCCGATCGTCAGTGGCCACCAAAGCGCGTATCTGTGAACCAGCGAGGCTCGCCCCTGAACAGAATCGGAATATTCATGTGCGGTTTCCACCGTAAGTCACTGTATCAGGTCGCTACACTCTGCTGCTAACCCGCAACACGATCTCTCACAAAACGTCCCCTACCGACCCATCCTCACGTGCCAATACGTAACTTTTCAATCATCGCCCACATCGATCACGGCAAAAGTACACTTGCCGATCGATTGCTGCAGGCCACCAGCGCCATTTCACAGCGCCAAGCCCGGGCCCAGATGTTGGACACGATGGATCTTGAGCGCGAACGTGGTATCACGATTAAGGCTTCAGCAGTCACCGTGCACCATACGCTTGATGGTGAAGAATATGAGCTCAACTTTATTGACACGCCAGGACATGTGGACTTCACCTATGAGGTGTCACGCGCCCTGACCGCATGCGAAGGCGCCTTGCTTGTCGTCGATTCAACCCAAGGGGTTGAAGCCCAGACGGTAGCGAATGCGTTCTTGGCTGTTGAAAGCGATGTTGAACTTATTCCTGTGATCAACAAGATCGATCTTCCCGCTTCAGATCCGACGCGCGTGGCCATGGAGATAGAACATGTTCTTGGACTTCCCGCAGAAGACTGCCTTCTCTGTTCTGCAAAATCGGGTAAAGGCATTGAAGATCTTTTAGAGGCAATCTGCCTACGCGTACCAAAACCAGCCGCTGCGTCGATGCCACAAACGAGGGCCTTGATTTTCGACTGTCATTACGATGACTATCGGGGCGTCATTGTCTACTTCCGGGTTTTCGATGGATCGCTCAAGACTGGTGATCGAATTCGAATGCTAGGCACCGGTCGAACCTACAACATTACTGAGTTAGGTCGCTACACACCTGAACCAACTAAAGTTTCAGAATTAACACATGGCCAAGTTGGTTATATGGTTGCTGCCATCAAGACAATCGCCGACGTACGCATCGGTGACACCATTACGCTTGAGAGTGATCCAGCTCCAGATCCGCTGCCAGGCTATGAAGAGCCAAAGCAGATGGTTTTTTGTGATTTTTACCCCGCCACCAGTGGGGCTGAATCAGGGAAGAAAGGTGACTACGAAGCGCTTCGTGATGCGATCGAGCGATTGCACATTAATGACGTCAGCTTCACCTATGCTGCCCAACACTCTGAAGCCCTTGGCTTTGGTTTCCGTTGTGGCTTCCTGGGTTTACTCCATATGGAAATTGTT
>CALCOW010000043.1 GCA_937899935.1 uncultured Phycisphaerae bacterium | reverse complement strand
GTTGATCCGGTGGCCCTCTAAATAGGTGGCGAGCCCCTCATCAAGCCATGCGGGAACTTGATTGGCAAACGTCGTCTGCATGTATTGGTGCCAACCTTCATGGGCTGCAATCGTCATTGTGTCATTGCTTTGGCTTGCCCAATCGATGAAGAATAAAATAGCGATTCCGTTGGCTGAAAAACCGCCTCGCTTCACCATTTCCAGAAGCTGGGCATGTTCAGGCATCAGTTGACGACTCAGATTCTTCCACTGCCTTCGATCCTGCATGATGTACACATTGAGCTTCTGATCTGTTTCAGCTAACTGACCGAAGGTAGTTCTGTATTGAAGAAGCGCACTTTCCATGAAGGCTGGAAAGCGTTCTCGCACCGCGCGATCTTTTACCGTGGTATAGATGCGGTAATTCTTAGAAGTTAGTTCAAAGCCCTTGGTGCCCATGAATGTCCAGGGCTTGATGTCATAGTGAACTTGCTCAATGATATTTTGTGGTTTGGTCGAGAGCCTCTGCAGGGGTGGGCGATGTAAACTCTTTGTCGAAGGTTGGGAGCAACCGGCAAGAGGCATGGTGAGCGATGCAGCAGCGATGAAGAGTGTCCACAGGCACTTTGTTATCGTTTGGGTTGGCCATGCATCTCGAGTCGCCATCAATCACTCATTACTCTTTAGAAGTGCCTTTAGTGATCGTTCGGCCTTGTCAAGATCAAGCTTATTTTGCTCGAGTTGGGCGCGACTTTCATCAACCAGCTTGGCCGGGGCCTTCTTGATGTAGCCAGGGTTGCCCAGCCGCCCTTCGAGCATTTTGATCGCTTGCTGTTGCTTATCAATCACCGCTTGGAGGCGAGCTGCTTCTTGTTCTGCATCAACTTCGGCAACACACAAGTTGATCGCGTGGCCTTCAAACGAGGTGCGAAGACTGCCGCCACTTGTCTGATCGTGCTCTCTGTCGACATGCACACGAGCCAACGTGTTAATAATCTCTTCGGTGCCAGCAAGGAGTGGAAGCAGCTCTTCGGCCAGTTGAACCGTGAGGACCTCTCTGGGAGGTATCTTGTGCTCCGCACGTAACTGACGAATGGCATTAATGAGTCCTTGCACGCGTTCGATTTGTTCAGTGGCTTGTCGGTCTTCAAGTGAACTGTCAAATATCGGCCAGCTGCTTTGCATCAGCAAGTCATCTGCAGCTGCTGTTACACCGTGTACTGGCTCGAGCCGTTTGTTAAGGAAAGCGGGCCAAAGTGTTTCTGTTACGAATGGGCATATTGGGTGCAGTAGTCGGAGAATGACATCCAGGCTTGTGGAGAGCACTCGCTGCTGTTGCGGCAGATCTGCGACGGTGGGTTTAATCGCTTCAACGTACCAGTCACAAAAGTCGCGCCAGATAAGATCGTACAGCGTTTCGATGCACTGGCTGAATTGATACTGTTTCATGCTTTGGTTGATTGCGGTCGTGGCATTCGATAGTCGTGTTAGCATCCAGCGATCAATAGGAGCAAGCGTCTCTTGTGTGGCGTGGCTTGTTGGTTGATCTGGTAATTTGCTAAGCACGAAGCGAGTTGCGTTCCATAATTTGTTGCAGAAGTTGCGCCCGAGGTCGAATTTGGCCGAAGAGTTGTTTGCTAAAGGCCTCTCTGGCGTTGCCTGAACTTCACCAGAGGCAATGCCATAGGAGGTCACCATGGTTTTGCTGGGGTCAGAGGGGCATTTCTGAATCGGAGCAGTGACTTGGTAGCCAGCCGGGGATGTGGTGAACTCAGGTTTAAAGACGGTGCCGGTAAATGGGCAAATCAGATCGAGCGCCAAACGCACGTCTTGTGTATTGGTGGCTATCTGTGCCATTGTAAATCGCAGGGCATCGACACCATGCGTTTTAATGATATCACGTGGATCAACACCATTGCCCAAGCTTTTGCTCATGCGCTGGCCGAAGCCGTCCTGAACCATGGGGTGAATGTAGACATCTCGAAATGGCAGATTGCCCTTCATGAAGAAGCGATTGAACATCACCATCCGACTGACCCAGAGCGTGATAATGTCTCGCCCGGTTGAAAGTACGCTGGTTGGGTTGAATTGATCAAGGAGCCCAGTCATGTCCTCGAAACGCGATGGATCTGGCCATCCCATGGTTGACATTGGCCAAAGAGCACTTGAAAACCAAGTATCCAGTACATCAGGGTCTCGTTCGGCGCCCGATGCATCGAGGATTTGTGCGATGTCCGTGTCATCAAATTCACTGTCGCGTATGCAAATGAAGGTGCGCCCAACGTCGCTGCTGTCATCGGGGGCTGGAAGGGTGGCCACGCGTTGGTTCGAGATCCACTGTTTTAGCTCAGTGTCAATCTTGGCTAAGACTTCTGGCGTGGCCCGCCACACCGGAATCTGATGTCCCCACCACAACTGTCGACTGATGCACCAATCACGTAATTGATCATGCCATGATTGGTACATCCGTGCATATCGAGGTGGGTAGAACGTGAGCTCGCCGTCGCCGGAACTCTTGCTCTCATCGCTTCGTTGTGGGGGCGTCCCATCATATTGCGCAGGATTTAAAGCTCGCTGTGCTTCGCCAACAAGACGGTCATCGGTGACTTTCACATACCACTGGTCGGAGAGATAGGGTTCGATTGGAACATGGCTTCGATAGCTGTGCCCAACAGCATGTGCATAGGGTCTGATCTGATCTAGAAGATCATGTTCCTTGAACCACTCAACCACCGCGCTCCGAGCTTCTTCGCGCGACAAACCAAGGAACGCCTCTGCCTCGTGGCCTCGGCCATCTTTAAATTCGCCGGCTGGCCAGCCGTGCTCCTTTGAAAGAGAGCCGTCTGGCGCCATGACATTAATGACCGGAAGTTGATGTCGACGGCCAATATCCCAATCATTTGGATCATGCGCCGGTGTCACCTTCAGGAAGCCTGAAGCAAATGCTGCTTTGGGATCTTCACCCGCATCACCGTTTCCAGGCATGATGACATATTCATCTTCAATAATCGGTATCGTTCGATTCACGATTGGAAGAATGACATGTTGTCCTGCGAGTTGTTTGGCTCGGGTATCCAAAGGATTGATGGCGACTGCGGTATCACCAAACATTGTTTCTGGTCTGGTTGTTGCAACAGTGACAAAATTCAACGTTCCATCGGCAGTCTCAATGGGGTGTTCCAACGGATAGCGGAGGTACCACATGAAACTGTCGACGTCTTGCATTTCAACTTCATCATCTGCCAGTGCCGTAAGTGTCACTGGATCCCAGTTCACCAGTCTCTTGCCACGCTCGATGAGGCCAACGCTGAAGAGTTGAAAGAAGGCTTCGTGGACAGCGCGAGCGCACACCGGATCCATCGTAAAGCGTGTCCGTTTCCAGTCGCAGCTTGCGCCGAGTGCCTTGAGTTGATTGAGAATGGTGGCCTCGTACTCATCTTTCCACTCTTGGACGCGGGAGATGAATGCATCTCTGGAGAAATCGGTTCGTCGTTTGCCCTCTTGAAGCAAGCGTTTTTCGACAACCGTTTGGGTTGCAATGCCCGCATGATCAGTTCCGGGCATCCAGAGCGCCTTTTGCCCAAGCATGCGGTGATACCGAATGAGCACATCTTGAAGTGTGTTGTTTAGGGCATGGCCGAGATGGAGTGCTGCGGTGACATTCGGAGGTGGTATGAGAATCGAAAAGCAGGTGTGCTCTCCAGTGCTTTCGGAGGGCACATGGGTCGCATCCGCTTCGGTCCACCGTTGTTGGACAATGGCCTCTTGCTCATGAGGCACGTAGGATGTGGGTACGGTGTCCAATTTGGTGGTACTTCGAGAAGTAAGATTTTGGCTGGTTTTTGACATGGGCGATGCATCATACCCCTGGAAGAGAGTCGTGCCTGAGAAGTGGCGGCAGGGTGTCGCGCGAACGGCGCTCATGCTGATCCTAATCAGCCAGGCGTCGTGCGGGCATGATTCTGGCGAATCCACCAGCGCCAAGCCGCGTGGGGACATTCGTGAGTCCGATGTACAAGCCGCCCTTGAGTCTGCAGAAACCTATATGGTGACAAGTCGAGCGCCAGAGGCCCGTGCCATTCTAACGGTCCTTGCTGAGCGGTCGCCGGAAGATTGGCGCCCTCATGAGATGCTCGGCCGACTGCACTTTCGACAGGGGACCGATGCGTTGGCAGCGGGACTGAACGACCAGGCAAAGCTGTATCAACAGCAAGCCTATGCATCCTATGCTCGAGCTTGTGAACGCGCACCTGATGATGAAAATTTGCAACAAAGTGCGGGTGAGATT
>CALCOW010000042.1 GCA_937899935.1 uncultured Phycisphaerae bacterium | reverse complement strand
CCCGCCGGTATGGGGGGGGCATATCAATGGCAGAGGCGATACGTGGAGGTATCGTCCCCAGTTCAAACTGGGCCAATGAACCTGAGCACTTGGCCAGGTAATGGCTCAACATCCAATGGTTTTAAATCGCGGTGCTCGTTCCTGGGGGCTGGGGAGGTATGAGGATTTCACCCTCCAGACTCTTCTGTGACTCGATCCTTGTGGAGCCCCCCAACAGCTAAAGCCTAAACCAATCTTCGGCCAAGGCAAATCGAATCAGCCAGGGAAAATTGTTAACTGGGTTGATAATTGCCTGAGAACAGGGTCTGAGCTGAAAAAAGGGCTCTAATCTCGGCGCGCGTCCTCAGTTAATGCGATTTTCAAGCGCGCGGTGATGGAATTTGCGCTTGGCTTTGCCCGAGTTGCCCTCGGTCAGGGGTTGATTCTGGGATGGGCAGGCAGAGCCAAACTCAACCAAAAACTGGGAGAAGTCAGCCGTGTCGACGATGCCATCGTTGTTCAGGTCAGCGTTGCTATCAGAGGTTCCCCAGGCAACCAGCATCGCGGAGAAGTCATAGACGTCGACAGTGCCGCTGGCATCCAGGTCTGCAATGAGGGTACACGTGGGTTTCGTGGCCACCCAGACCTCAAGTCCGAAGCCAGCGCTTCCTACGCAGGTGACCACAGGATTATCGTCGATCAGTGCGAGTGCTGGTGCATAGGCGTCGTGCTGCACGGCCAGATCGGTGTTGATCCACTCGGGATCAGCAATCAGATCGCCGTTCATGTCAACATGGCCCATTCGTACCTTGTAGATGTCAGCATTCCGTTGCTGCCACGTGATCACTGCACCGGTGTCATGGAACTGGACGCTTGGATCTATGCAGAAGGCGTCACCTTGATCGATCGTTATGATCGATCCCTGTGGTACTCCATCAGCCATAATGCGACGCCCTTGAATTTGAGACTCGTCTGATTCCCAGAAGACCATAGCTGATCCGTCTGAAGCGACACTGACAGAGGGCGTTCTCTGATAGCGCCACGGACCCAGCAGATCAGTGAGGTTCATTTCTGGTCCTTGACGGGTGCCATCGGCGCTAAACCACTGGGCATAAATGTCGTAGGCATCTGTCGTATTCCGACCGTCCTGCCATGCGATGAGGAAACTGCCATCGCTGGCCATATCAACTGAAGGATAAAGCTGATTTCTCTCATTCCACGTTGGATCGCTATTGGCGCGCACGTTTGTGCTGATCGCGTTTCCACTTTCGTCGTAGAGTTGGAAGTAGATATCGTCACCCCAATTGTGTCGAGTGTCACTCCAGACAATGACGTGCTGCCCAGAATCATTCATGGCCGTCACAGTGTCGAAGCTATAGCCAGCACTCGTGTTTCGAACTCGGAAATTATCGCCAACCAGTGCACCACTCGCATCGAGATACTGTGCATACACTTCATTGGCAAATGATGATTCGCGAGCGTCTATCCACGCAACCAATCCTGTGGTGTCACTCAGGGCCAGACTTGGAGTCTCCCAACTGACGTTCTCAATGGGCACCTCGGTGATCTGTACATTACTGTTTGTACTTGGACTTCCGTTTTCATACCACTGCAAATAAACGTGACCATGTCCATCACGGTCATCGTTGAACGTCACTCCAAAGGTGCCGTCTTTTCGTGTTGCAACACTTGGCCTAGATCGTTTTGCGGCAGCGACGTCATCACAGAGTGAAAAGTCAGAGCCTGCTACGAGGCCGTTTGAGTCGAGCCATTGGGCTCGAATATCTGATGACAAATTAGGATTCCATTGACTGCGCTCAAAGATCGTCAGGATCCCTGTTGGCAAGTCAAGGGTTCTGATGTCAGAGAGCGCCATGCCATCTTGTTCTTGGATTAAGACTTGATTGTCTCCTACTGGTGCGCCTTCGCTATCGATCTCTTGAGATAGAAGTGTGTCAACACTGTTTATTCTGTTGAAGAAGAGTACGAACGAGTGATCGCCGTCTATAGAGACCATGTCAAAGGATTTCCGTATTGAGGAGCCTGATCCAGTTCCATCATCAAGTTGATGGAGCGAGCCAATTTCTCCGGTCGCATCAATGTTACGCAGCCAGACATAGTTTGAGTTACTGCTCAAGCCACTTCGCCAAACTACGCGTGTCGATCCATCGGCATTGACCATGATTTGAGGCTCACGGTTCATAGCATGTTCGACGTCAAGGCTGATCAAAGTCGCTTCGTCAAGCGCATTGCCTTTCGAATCAAAACGGCGCACGGCAATCTCGTGAGAACAATATGGGCACTCCTCGTCGGTGTGGTCAATGTCAGTCCAAGCGACATCGAAGTTTCCATCTTTTCGCATCGCGATCGTCGGCTCGCTGACAAAGGCAAAGCCTAATGGATTAGGGTCATTAACTTGAATGACACCGCTTGGAAGTTCTCCGTGACGGTGGAGGATCCTCATCATGATCTTGTCAGTTCCGCTGGTTTCACTCCATGTCACGACGAATCCAGATTTCGGCCTGCCAATGATCGCAGGCGTGGCTTGAGTGGTGTTCTCTAGACTGATCCGCTCATTGTCACCGAGTAAGGAACCATCGTGACTGAGTCGTTGGTACCAAATTCGACTGTTGGTATAGGACAGACGTGCCTCCCAGGCCACGAGCATCTCACCTTCGCCATTGACCGTGATGCAAGGGAGCTTGGCGGGACCACCATTGAGCAGGGCATCACTAATTGGAATGCTCGGGCCAGTTGGTGTTGCAGTCTCATCAAAAAACCTGACTCGGACTTGGGGATCACCCCAACGTTCATCTGTCCAGGTGGCGACAAAGCCACCATCAGGTAGCGCGACCATTGATGGTTCTTCCTGATCAACACCGTGACCTACGCGGTCATTAACCAGTTGTAATGAAAGGTCATCCGCAGAAAGGATCGTTGTCGTCATCGCCATCCCGAATACCAGAACTGTTCGTACAAGAGAAGTTATCATTGTTGTTTCCAATTCTTTGAGTTATTGCAAGAGGACATGCACAGCCGTAAGCCTTGTCATTGGACAAGTCCAAGTACAGCTCATGTCGTTGACCATGATTTGACGAACCGGGTGCGAGCACACGCGGTCAGGCCGCGTGCTAACGTCTCGCTTACCGTGTGATGTCTTCGGCGCGACGTAGGCTTGCAAATTTCTGGCAGTTTCGGAAAAAAGTGCTCGGTGACGTCAAGCAGAATTCCATAGCGATGCGAGACGCGCTGAGTATTGCCGCCTAGGTATGACCAAAATGATTTAGAACCAGAAACTCGTTAGTCGCACGGGCCCCACTGGGCGAACAGAAGCCCGAGGTCATCGAGACCGACGGCGCCGTCAGAATTCAGATCTGCCTGGCACGCTGCGGAAAATGGGTTGGTACATGCCTGCCCGAGCTGATCAAAGAGCACAAACATATCGATGGTGTCCACCAGCCCGTCACCGTTGAGATCTGCTGTGGCGCAGGCGCAGTCTTCCTTTAAGTTCAGGAAGAGCGCGTAGTCATCCAAACCAACGCCGCCATCCCCGTTCAAATCCGCACGGCAGGCGTCGGAGTGTTCCTCGAAACATCCCTGGCCAAGCATGGCCAGCATGAATTGGATGTCATCATCATCGACTCGGTCGTTTTGGTCGAGATCTGCCTGGGCGCATGCACATGATCCCCATTGGGAGAGAAGTTCTCCCATATCACTCAAGCCCACCACGCCGTCATGGTCAAGATCGACCAGGCAGGCATCGGGATTGGAATCACGGCACGCACTTCCGAGAAGTGAATGCTGAAAATCCAGATCTGTGTGATCAACTCTCCCGTCACGGTTGAAATCCGCTGGCGTGCAGGCCGGGCAGAGATCACGAGTCGCTACCACGCTGAACCAACTCGACTTGATCGAGACAAAGTCGTTCACGAAGCGCGGACACGTTGGGTCGATGTAGACTGATCCACCAATGCGGCGACGGTACTCGTAGATCTTGCCCCACGTGACCAGTTCGCCCTCGGCAGTCAAGGCAATCGAGTAGTTGACCCCTCCACCAATCTGTATCACGTGGTCGAGGTCGATGGGAACTTCGGTTGCCTTTCGTTC
>CALCOW010000041.1 GCA_937899935.1 uncultured Phycisphaerae bacterium | reverse complement strand
CCTTCGACGTTACCTGCGGTGGATGCCTGGATACCACAAGACCCGTCGGTGTGCGTCTGGCCTCATCATTGGTTCACGTACCACCTTGAAACAGCTTCCTCAGAAATACCACTCAAAAGCGGTCTACATTCCAGAGAACGCGATTGATCCCAGACTGTTCCCGCCTCGCCAAACACATCGCATTGAACCACCGATTAAAATTGCCTCGCTGGGACGACTTGTTCCGCTCAAGGGCACCGACATGCTACTTGAGGCCTGTACCGAACTAATGCGACAAGGCGCGGTCACCTTAGACATCATTGGTGACGGTCCTGAGCGAAGTAAACTCGAAGCAATGGCACAGGCAAACGGCGTCACTGACTTTGTGACATTCGCGGGATGGATAGACCACGAACAAGTCAACCATCAACTTTGCCAGGCCGATCTCTTGGGCTTCCCAAGTATTCGAGAGTTTGGAGGTGGTGTCGCTCTTGAGGCAATGGCCTTAGGTGTCGTGCCGCTGGTCATTGACTACGGTGGCCCAAGCGAATTAGTCACTGCAGACACGGGGTTTCGTATACCAATGCAAAACCGAACGGCGCTGGTACAGGATATTCGTAAGACACTTGAAGCAATCGTTCGTGATCCGCAGTGCCTTCTTGCGATGGGTCAAGCAGCCACCCAACGTGTACAAAAATTGTTCACCTGGGATCGGAAGGCTCGACAGGTCTTTGAAGTGTACGAATGGGTTTTAGGAGATCGTGGCAACAAACCAGATTTTGGTATCCCATTGCAGAACCAAACTAGTGATGAAGATCTTTGACCGCACCCTGATATCG
The DNA here is from genome assembly GCA_937899935.1 of uncultured Phycisphaerae bacterium. Taxonomy (GTDB): domain Bacteria; phylum Planctomycetota; class Phycisphaerae; order Phycisphaerales; family SM1A02; genus JAQWNP01. The sequence goes on along the minus strand of CALCOW010000041.1, from coordinate 3,271 downwards.
CCGATCAACCGGCATGACTAAGAGCGCCAATGCCTCAAAGAGCCTCTGTGACAGACGTGCAAAAGCTGGGTAGTTCGCCCTGGTGTCTTCCATCAGCTGTTCATGGGTTATTCCTGCTTCACCAAGCGCCGCCGGTTCTGACAAAGACCACTGCTCAATCGACTCGGCCGTCACTTCTGGATGAAACTGGAATGCGTACGTGCGCATGCCCACAGAAAAGGCTTGATTCATACAACGATCACTTGATGCCAAAAGCTGTGCATCAGGTGGAAGCTCAGCAACTTCATCGCGATGCCAATGCAGTTGTTTCGTAGTCCAACCCATCCCGGCAAAGACGGGATCGGTTCGCCCTTGAGCCGCGAGTTTCAGATCGGACCAACCCAGCTCATATCCACCTGCCATTTTCCCCACGCGACCTCCTAGCGCCGTGGCAACAATCTGAGCACCCAAGCAAAGACCCACGATGGGCAACTGTGCTAAGTGAGCTTGCCGCACCAGATCCAGTTGCGGCTCAAGCCAGTCATGAGGTTCCGTCAGTGATTGTGGCCCGCCGCATGTAATGATGCCATCAATGCCATCGATCGTCGCTGGCAGCGACTGCCTCTGGTCACCGCGGACAAGGCGCAGACGGTGCCCATAGCTAGTGAGGACGGGGCCAAAGCGTTGGATACCTGTTTCGCTGCTGTGTTCAATTACGAGAAGTGCCATAGTGTGCTCAGGGTAGAAGCGCCTTGGCCAGACAGCAAGCGACCAAGATCAACCTTTTGAATCATCTTTCTCGATGATGAAGGTTGCGTCATGCCCATCAAGATAGTCCTGGCGGAACTGAACCCTGCTCGAAAGCCCAAGGGTCCAATCCAGCAGCTTGACGACATTCATACGCCGAGCTGGGCTCACTTTGACTGGAAAACGTTGGTGGGCGCGATTTGATAGCACGTTAAACACCACGCCACATCGCGATTGGTCAAGTGCTGCACCAACCACCAGGCGTAACTGTCGTTGAGTAAATGTATTGAGTGATCCGGAAAAGCACGTCCAGTCAGGCTGGTGCTTTGTAAAGACATCTGGATGACGTTCAAAATCAGCAACTTCAAAGTGACAGCGCTCCAGTCCACGCTCGCTGGCCTTTTGCACCATACCCTCAAGTCCATCAAGGCCTACATAACTGCGAAACTGTACGTCACGATGCAGCAACCGAGCTGCAAAGTCACCAATGCCACAACCAGCATCCACCACACGTTGGTCCGTCAAGTCGACCATCTCTAACATGACATCGAAGCGTTTGATCTGTGCCTGTGGAGAGCTCCACAAAGTTGCTTCGAAGCCAGGACCGAATTCGGCGATTGCTTCTTGGTATGGCTTGAGGGTTTGCGATGCACCTTTGGATGCCATAAGTGGACTCCTCAGTGCATCCTCCCCTCTTCTGCCGCCGTGTGCAAACTTACCTCAGTTGAATTGGAAATACCGTCTGGTCTTTCGCTGCAGACCAAACAACAGAGACCGATCAGAATCGGCTGGCTACTCTTCCCTCTATCCAGTTGATCGGATCGCCCTCTGTTGTTTGACCTTAGCCCGTAGCGCTCGCACCTGCATTGAGCGTCACTGGCCAGGGCCGCCCCCATAGCTAAAAGATATATCTCGTATGAAGATTTACGACCACAACATTTTCTCTATTTATTGAAATGTGAGTATTCGTTTACAACCAGAACTAGATTAGGGCGGTCTAAAGTCGCTTGTCCTTAGTTTCGTCGGTAAAATCTTGACGATGAAGAACTATACGTCATGGTGGGCAGTCCTGGCTGCACTTGCAATCGGCGCCACACTTGCTCTGACATTGACTTACGGTTGGCTCAGAGAGAATCAGCAACCTGAAGTCGATATTGTTGAACTGGCAATCGCAGAAGATCCTCAAAAACAGCTTCAAGCGCTTGAAGGCCTGATGGCTCAAGAGCAAGAACTCACCAGCCGAAGACGTTGCCTCCTAACCTATTTCTTACTGCAATCTGAGCACCAAGAGGTGCGTCGCCAGACACTCAAGGCACTACTTGGGCAGCAAGGACTGCGCACCAAAGCACTGCCGCCACTGAAGTGGTTAGCCGATGACCCAGAACTCGCCAGACAACTGATCTTCGCCAGCTACTGGACGCCAGCAAAACTACGATGGCCTGCAGATCAAGAAATTCCATCGGAGCTCGTTGACCTTATTGATAAAGAAAATTTTCAGATCAAAGGCTACTCCCAATTCAAGAGTAAGGCGGACGAGTTTCCAAACATGATTGATAGCGATGGGGCGCCACTCATATTCACCGTACTGAATGAAGAGAACATGAACAGTCCCTCAGACCGTGCAACACTGAGTAAAAGATGGGCAACCGATCTAAACGACGAGAACAAGAAAGCTGGTGCTCTGCTCGCTGCACTCACCAACACAAATCTTGATCACATCCAAGCAGCCCTTGCACGTGAGGATGATCCTGGCGTTCGAACCGTCCAATATCTTGCCTTGTCAATTGCTGGGATTGAGGTTCAGGCAGATCCGCCGCTTCCACCCGCAGAAGAACTTGCCTGGCGTAGTCTTCGCAAAAAACAGGATGGGAGTCTCGACCTGACAATAATGGCCAGTGGCCTTGCACTCGGAGAACCCAGTTTCTTGGAACTGCTGGCTACGACCCCTCCTACCTCAGCCACAGAATTCAGCCAGCGGATGCATCTGCTCAATCGGTTTGCCCCCGTATTGGCCAACCGGATCGGTCCCCCACCATCGGAAAGTGATGCACTGATCGAACATTACCAAGAAGCTCTTATTGCCCTCGTTGAGCTCAGTTCGAACCACCTCAGATTCAACGACACCAATCGCCAATTTGAGCTCATAGAACTTGTTGAGTCCGAGCAAGGCAATTCCTCAGAAATGCAAGTACCTAGCTATGATTGTATGAGTAATGACAAACAATAAACCACTCGATGAAGACACGCTGGCCCTCCGCACCCTCATGATGCCACGGGATGTTAATGCCTATGGCACGATCTTCGGAGGTGTTGTGATGGGGCAGATGGACCTCGCAGCGCTCGTACAAGCGCGGAAACATGCCTCGGTACGATGGGTGACCGTCGCTATGGATCGCGTTGAATTTGTGGCTCCTGTTCACGTTGGCGATGCGGTCAACTACTTAACCTCGACCCTTCGCACTGGTACATCCTCAGTCTGCGTCAAAGTTAAAGTCGATGCTGAACGTAGTGATGGCAGTGGCACCGTACGCGTCACTGAAGCTGA
>CALCOW010000040.1 GCA_937899935.1 uncultured Phycisphaerae bacterium | reverse complement strand
GCGCCTTGCTAAAAGTTCCATGGCTTTATGGCGCACCTGGCGGCGGCAGATCAACGTGCGAACTTCCTGAATACCCTCACCCTCATAGGTCGTGCGGTTCGTCAGGTTGAGGTCAGCAATCTCGCTTTCATGAAGCTTGCCCAGGCGCATATTGCCCAGCATGACTTTGAAGAACGATGGGTCGCCCCGATGGCGGCGGAAGCTCAACCTCACCTGCTTGGTAGGGGTGCATGGCGGTGGGTCGGATGGCGATGGAGCTTGCGGGGACGTGGTCATTGGGGTCTCCAGAGTGAAAAATCATCAATCACTTCAGCGTGCTGCTGTAATGGTATCCTGAGTCGATGAATCGGGCATCACCTATCGTAACTCTTTTGGGCCTCACGCTGTTACTCGGCTGCGCTCAGACCTCGAAGACGGACGCTGAGCAGGGGCCGCAGAGCCTTCGCGTCACAAAGACGGCTGGAGGCATTCACCATCGGGCTGAACTCCATCGAGCCTTTTGGCTGCAGCTCGTGGGTAGCAATCTATTCGTCATTGATCCAGTGACGGCAGTCACGGTTGCAACCGTACCACTGAGCGAAACCGGTCAATGGTATGAAGCCGTTGATATGGCCATTATCGAAGATCGACTTTGGGTGGTGTTAAATGGCCATTCCGTTGTTGAGATCAATGTGGCGAATCCACGAAAAGCAAAACGCGTTGGAAGGCTTGATCAGGAAGACCTGGGGCTTCGTCCACGCCATCTCACGAAACGCGGCAGTCAGTTGTGGGTCTCAGGTGATCAAGGATTGGTACGTATCGATGAAACTGGCGCTCGAGGCCCGCTGCAACCGTTGGAGGGACCTTCCAAGAGGATTGTTTTTGTCGATGGTCGGCCGATCGCCTGTGTTGGTCGCCGCATCGTGAGTGCCGAGGAGGGTTCTTATCTTGGTTCAGCGACTCAATTGTATCGCTTGCCAGGTGTGCTCGATCCCAAGCGACGCTTTCTCTTTATTCGTGAGGGCCGGCAAGGCAGCTTGGTCGGGGTGATGTCGGAATCAATGCGAGAAGTCCATGATGCTGGGCGAGTGCCAGGTAGCAGTGAACAGACGACCAGTGGAAACGGCACCTTGATACATCTTGGTCGGGTTCATTCAGTGCGATTCTTCGATGATGCCATCTGGGTCGTTGGTGATGGTGGCATTGATATCTTTCGTTTGAGAGGTGATCGCCTCATCCTGCAGACGCAGATCGCCGTGCGCGGAGCTCGTGACATCATGCGCATCTCAGATAATTATCTTGCGGTTGTTGGTACGTTCGGGCGCGGCCTGTATCGAATCAACACGGATGAAGTTGGCGATGGAGACACGTTCTTTAATGTCGTACGAATTCCCGGTGGGCTTGAAGAAGCGGTGAGTGACGGTAGGCATATTCTGGCAGGGTCTGATGAAGGGTATTGGCTCTATAAGGCCGCCGCTAATGATGCAGTGCCGTGGCCAAAGCCGAAGGGCGCCCTTCCTGGACCATTGCGCGAGGCGGTGCTCAACGAAACCCGGCTTGATCTGGCAGCAGATGGCCAGACCGCCACCTTGAGTGATGCGGAACGTCAATATGTCTGGTCTGCTCCCCCTGGCACCACGCTGAACACGGTGGCCGCGGTCGAAGGTCAGTTTTGGATCGGACATGATCAGGGAATCGTGGTGTTTGATGTCGTGGATCTTGAGGAGACGACGGAGCCTGATGCAAAAGCGGTTCAAGCTCAGGGGCTTTCTCCAAACGCTGCTTCGTTCGCGTTAGTCGAGCGTGAGTCAATCGACTTGCCCGGACCAATCTTGGCCTTGCAGCCACTGCTTTCTGGTCGTGGTGTGGCGTATGCCAGTCGGGCCGGCTTTGGGACCGTCGAGTGGGGCGATGCTATCGCTCAGCGTTAGTGCAGTAGCGCTTACAGATGGCATCGTCACGGCAGGTTGCGCCGCGTGCCTTACAGACGCGACGGCCATGAAAGATCAGCAGATGGCTGAGATCAGTCCAATCTGATTGTGCAATGAGTGCCATCAGATCGCGCTCAATAAGGTCAGGGCGTTCTTGTTGTGAAAGATCAAAACGCTGGGCGAGGCGAGAAACATGCGTATCCACAACAACTCCAACATTCGTGTCGTAGGCGTTACCTAAAACAACGTTTGCTGTTTTGCGTGCCACCCCGCGGAGGGAGACAAGGTCCTCCATGCTGTTAGGCACCTCGCCGTCAAAAACTTCTTCAATACGAGTCATGGCCGCATGGATCGAGGCGGACTTGTTGCGAAACAAGCCAATGGTCTTGATATAAGGTTGAATTTGTTCAGGTGTTGCGTTGGCGTAATCGCCAGGGGTCGGGAAGGCATTGAACAGCGCGGGGGTCACCTTGTTGACCGCCACGTCAGTGGATTGCGCCGACAGAATAGTGGCCACAAGCAACTCGTGTGGGGAGTTGAAGTTGAGTTCGCAATGGGCGTCGGGATAGCGTTTTCGAAGCGCTTGCACAATGCGTTTGGCCCGAGCTTTTTGGGCGGCTGTTTTGACGGGTAATGCTGCGGATCGCTTTGGAGCTGGCTTCGACATTGAGACTAAGACTCGGAACCAGTGCCCAGCAAGGCTGAATGCGAAGGCGAGTACCTCACCGCTGATGCAATGACAGCAATGAGAAGGATGCCAAACGTGGCGGCATAGAGCGTGGTGCTAATCGGATGGAAGAGATCGAAGGCGGCTTTGGCTTTAGTGGCAACTTCAAGCGGGCCGGTTCGAACAGCATCCCAGTAGGTGTATAGATGACTTCGGGCCATGGGGCCCAGGACGCAAATCTCAACCAGGATCAGAACCGTAGCAGCAAGAAGGCAGGGGATGCGCACGTACTCTGCCCGCGAACGATGAGCTGGTCGCCAATAGAATTGCTCCAGCCCGAGGGTGAATAAGACAAGCACGGCGCTTATCAACTGGACGATATCCGAGCCTATGAACAGTGGTGTCACAATATGGCCGCCTGCGATGTGAGCTTGGGTGGAAACAGTTGCAGAACCAAACTCAGCAAAGGTGCCATTGAGTTCTGGAAGGACGGTGAAAACAGCAACACCAGAAGCCGCTGGTGCCACGAGTGCAGCGATCCAGATGGTCAGCGCCAGCCAATAGATTGATGCAAGGACCGCGTTCATGGGTGGGTTGCCTCCGATGCTTGATCTGCCGTTGAAACTGACCACGTTTGGCTTGATTGCCAAATCTCCTGCTTCCAGATTGGCACGCTCTTCTTAAGTTCATCAATCAGCCAACGACATGCTTCAAAGGCTTCTGCTCGATGGCCTGATCGAACTTGGATGAGAACACTGATCTGCCCGGGCTCCACGGCACCAAGTGCATGATGGATACGGACGGCTGAAACGCCGTACTTTTGTTTGGACTGGGCCGCAAGCTCTTTGAGCTGTTCGATGGCCATGGTTTCATAGGCGGTGTAGTGCAAGGCTCGGAGGGGCCCATATTCAGGATGTGCTTCATCACGAGTGCGACCTAAGAAGAGCACTTCACCACCAGCCGCGGGATCGCCAATGGAATCCACGGTGGCTGAAGGTGGGCCCTTGGTCAGCGTAATGTCCATCGCCAGGGCGTCGGGAATGTTGGTGTTCTTCTTCGTCATGAACTTCCTAGATCCTAGCCGACCAGTGGGCAATCACCCAAGGCACCACCTCTCGTGCGTCTGGAGCATGGATCCGTTAGTGTGCTCTGTGTGTCGGATGGCTTGCCAACAGCGCTCCCCTTAGCCCCAACGCTTCAGCCGTTAGGGAGTTCACCTCGCGCTGTCATGGATCGCTTGGCCCGACTGGGGTTTGCGGCCATTGAACTGAGTATTGATCAACCGGCCTTTCATCCACGGGCCTTTGATGCCTCTTCCAGACGGGGGCTTCTCTCAGTGCTTCGGCAGCGTGGATTAAAGTTGGCCGGTATTGATGCCTTTTTGCCGCCCCAGCTGTTTCATGACCCAGCCCATGTTGACCAAGTGGTTTCGACATTAACCGAAGCAATCGATTTAGCGGCTGATTTGATGCCAGCAGCGGCAGCGCCTGGGACGCTCGGTGTCGGTGTGCATTTTCCTTCGCCTGAGCCGGCCCATGGTGAAGAGCAAGAGACGTTATCTGAGGCTGGTGAAAACAAGAATGGGCACGAACTTTCGAGTGTGGTGGCAGTGATTGAAAAGGCGGCTCAGCGCGGCGTGCCGCTGATTGACTTTCGCGCTGACGGTCTTTGGGCTGATCGTGACTTGGTGATGCGAGGCATTGATTGTCTGGCCGTGTTGCGTGGTGGCGGTGATCCAGTGAAGGCGGTTCATCATGCCGGCGATCGTCTGTTGTCGTTGCGGCTTGCCGATCAACATTCTGATGGAACGCCGCGGCCCTTGGATGGCGGGGCGCATGGTTTTGATTTGTTGGGCCTCAAAGTGGCTCTCTCGGTCAATGGTTATGCAGCACCGGTGGTCGTAACGTCACGCGGTTGGGCAGATCCATGGGCGGGATTGATTCAGACGCAGCAAGCATGGGCCTCACACGCGGGGTAGAACAGTCGTTCGTGGAGGCTCGTCGTTAGCAGTCTTGTTCAATGGTTGTTTTGATCGCATTGAGGTCGGCCGCCAGCATCTTTCTGGTCATGCCTGCGAAGAAGAAAAATAAGAAGCTTCCAACGGTTTTGGCTATCAGTGTCTGTGGCTTGCCTACAAAGGTCATGCGCAGAGAGGTGGCCCCATCATCGTTCTTTCTGAATGTAAAGGTAGAGATGTAATGGGTGCTGTGTGAAGTTGCTTCAAGGACGTATCTGTTTGGCGGCTGAAACTCAGTGAACTCCATATCTTCGTGAGCCTCTTTCTTGAACAGCATTCGTGTTTCTCGGAAACGCGTTCCTCGGCCGACGGGCCCAGCGGTGAGCAGTTCGATTTTGGTCATGCTCTGGATCATCTCTGGCCATCGTTGAATATCTGTGAAGATGGCAAACACCTGTTCGATGGCAGCATTAATCTCAATCTCTAGAGCAATTGCTTTCACCAGCTCATTGTATGTGGAAGGGGGCCTTTTTGCGGTGCGGTCTGCTGAGAGCAAGTGATGCCATTGCTTCGTGACGTCATTGCTCTAAGGGGGGTAGGATGCAGCGATGGCAGTTGTCGGACATGGCATCGATTGTGTTGAGGTGGAGCGAATCCAAGGGCTTTTAGACGCCCATGGAACGCGTTTTACCCACCGCTGTTTCACCCAAGAAGAGCGTATTCATGCAGATCATGCTCAGCGAAGGCGGGCTGAAAGGTATGCCGTGCGTTTTGCCTGCAAGGAGGCGGTCCTCAAAGCATTGGGCACAGGCCTTGTTTCTGGGATGCTCTGGACGGATATCGGCGTTCAGCGTGCGATCAGCGGCGCACCCAGCGTAGAGCTGCGTGGGCGGTGTTTAGAGATCGCTCAAGAACGCGGCATATCAAAATGGTTAGTTAGTTTGAGTCATACGCCGATGTATGCGGTAGCAAGTGCAATTGCCACCTCCGATGAAGCTGCTGATACACCAGCTCAAGTTGACGGGAGGTAGGGTCAGCGCGCTTAATGACGACAGAAGCGGTGGCGACATAATCGAGCGGCATGGATGCGGTTGAAGTGGTCAGGAGGACTCCGATGACACGTAAGAAATCAAGAGGTCCGGCACTCTATGAGGTTATAGGGAAGCGTTCTGCACCTGGAAGTGGACAGGCGATGCCCACTCCTCCAGCACGTCGAAAGGCAAATCGGAGCGCCCAGAAGCAGGTTCGGGCCGTTCGCTCCAAGCCGCCGGTCGCTCAATCAAGTGACGTTGCCAACAGCGGGTCTAGGCGTTGGATGGTGCCAGGGTCAGCGATCAGGATGCCTGTTGGCGTGGTGGTTGCCGCAGGCGTGCTGGTGGTCATTTTGGTGATGATGAGTTACATGGTTGGTCATCGTCGCGGTCGAGATATTGCCGTGGCGCAGTTGACCGTTGGCGCGACCGAGGCCCCGATAAACCAGCTGGCCACCGGCCAGCAAGCGATTGCCGATCCCCTAGGTACACCAACTTCAGAAATCTCGGTCTCTCCACTGCCGGGCGCTGCCGGAGATCAGAGCCTTGGGGGGAATGCCCATGGGAGCGGTGCCTGGGGTGAAATTCGCAGTGATTCACGGATATCGGGCCTGAACTACTTCGTGCTCGCCGAGTGGCATGGGGAAGAAATGGTCGCTCTGGCCGAATTCTGTCGCACCCGGGGGCTTGAAACCTACGTCGTTCCAGGCAAGAATGAGCGATTCCACCGTGTGATCACGGTGCCGGGCTTCGAGTCTTCCCAGCGGAACGACCAGTGGGTACTCGAACTCGAGAGCGAAATTCATGAAGCCGGACGTGCGTGGAAACGAGCGGGCGGCGGGCGTGACCTGAGTGATGCGTACCCGAGTCTTTATCGTTCGGCGCGTTAAACGCAGGTGCATGTGAAGGGAACAGACGGCCATGAGCCTTGATCGAAGCCTTAAGACAAAGCCCTCGGGCTTGAACCAGCACCGCAATGTTCTAACCCGCGCCGAGCGCATCGCCCAGCTTGCCAGTGAAGGCAACTTTGACGGAGACAAAGATTCACCGTTGAATCTGCCGAAGGTGGCACATCGTTTGGTAGTCACTGCGAAGAAGAAGAAGGCTGCTGAAGAAGAAGGTGATGCAACCGCCGCTGCTGGTGATGAAGCAGGTACCGAAGACAAAAGCTAAGTGCTCGTGCACTCACGCAGTTCACGAGAGGTTGAGCTATGGATGTCCAAGGTCTGATCAGTCATCGCGCACGTTCCTTGGATGCATCAGGCATACGCCGTGCTTTTGAGCGTTCAGCTCGACTCTTTGATCCAATCAATCTGTCAATTGGCCAACCTGATTTTGAAGTGCCGGAAGCGATGCGCGAGGTGGTGAAGTCGGCCATTGATGAGGGTCAAAATGGATACACCATGACTCAGGGTGCTGATGCGCCAATCGCCCTTTTGCAGGCTCATCTGCGCCATGATGTCGGGTGGAATATTCCCAGTGAGAACACGGATGTGCTGTTGACCGCTGGCACCACCGGCGCCATCACTTTGGCTTTCATGGCATTGCTCAATGAGGGTGATGAAGCGATTATCCCTGATCCTTATTTTGTTGTGTACCCAGCCTTGGCTGAGTTGGTCGGTGGCAAGGCCGTTTGTGTTGATACCTATCCCGACTTCCGCATGACCGCCGCCCGTGTTGAGCCACTGATCACAGAGCGAACCAAATTGGTCATGGTGAATTCGCCAGGGAATCCCAGTGGTGTTGTGCTGAGCGAAGCAGAGCTCATTGAGCTCGAAGAGCTCTGTCGCGATCGTGGTGTGGTGTTGATCTCTGACGAAATCTATGACGCCTTCACCTACAGTGATGGGCTCGAAAACGGTCAATTTCCGACCCCGGCTCGTCGGACCGAAGAGATGCTGTTGATTCGTGGCATGGGAAAGACCTACGGCTGCACGGGGTGGCGCCTCGGCTACGCAGCAGGACCCAAAGTCCTCATTGATGAGATGGCCAAATTGCAGCAGTACACTTTTGTGTGTGCGCCTTCGATTGTGCAGGCGAGTATGAGTGCGATTGCCTCGGTTGATCTCAGGCCATACATCGATGCCTACGAAAAGAAACGCGATATGGTGGTGCAAGCCTTGTCACCCTATACCAACCTGACACATCCCAGTGGTGCCTTTTATGCTTTTGTAGAGGTGCCACCGGAGTTGGGGGAAACAGCTTCTCAGTTTGCCGATCGAGCAATGGAAGACAATGTCATTGTTATTCCAGGGCATATCTTCAGTCAACGCGATACCCACTTCCGGGTGAGCTTTGCGATCGATGACGAGCGGCTGGCCAAGGGTCTCGAGATTCTCCAGCGACATTTGAAGTCGAGAACCGGGCACCCGGCGTCATAACCATTGGATTCCATAAAACAAAAGCAGGCCGGTTGATCACCGGCCTGCTTCTCAGATGAATTACTTGAATTCACTTTAGTGCGACAGTTCAGTCGCCTTAGTTGCGTCCATCACCGGCACCTGATGTCATGCCGGGAGGAGCCGCTTGGCCAGAGCTGTTTACAGTGGTTCCGGGGGCCGCTGTCGGTGCTGCATTTGGCTTTGCTGGCGAGGTGGCAGTTGACGCGCTGCCGCCTGGAGCGGTGGTGGTGCTCGGTGCTGGTGTTGAGCCGCCAGTTCCCTTGGGCTTATCGCAGCCCAAAAGGCCAACGGTTAATGCAGCACTGAGTGACAGGACAAAGAGTCCGGTGGTCTTTCGCATATTCATGAGAATCTCCTGGATCGAGAAAGAAAAAGTCGTTTATTGCTGACCTGATATGTGTGAGGGCCATTTTGGCCGAAGCGATGTGAGTTGTCCAGGGTTGTCGTGTGGTCCTGGATCAACTGCTTAAAGTGTAGCAACGGTAAAATCGGCTTGGCAAATGAGGCTAATAAGAGCCTTTGGATGGGGTTTGGGTAGTAAAAACCCCGTTGGTACAAAGCGCACCAACGGGGCGGAGGGGAGAAAGATCGTTTCATAGGGCTTTAAACTAGCCAATGATGGTGTCGGACCGTCGCCCAGATTCCCGCCAGATTTTTCTGTGATCCATGCTGAAGAACTGCTGATAAGCGATTTTGCGGGCAATCAGCCAACTTCGCCGGTGTCGAGAGTGCGATTCACAGTCATCTGCCTGTCAAGTGCCTGGGAACTGGTGCACACCCCCATGGGCGGCCAATTCAAGGCATTCAATCAGAGTCACTACCTGATCGGTGGTTCGATTGTTTTGGCTGACCATGGCTCGAGCGGTAGAGGTGAGGCGGGTGCGAAGTTCGTGATCGCTGAGCAGTCGCTTGATTTGGCGCGTCCACTGTTCAATGTCACCAGCCTGGCACAATAGCGCCGAGACATCCTCCTGGAGCATGTCGAGATAGGGATCCTCACGGGTCACAATAGGGACCCCTTGCCACATCGCCTCAAGCATCAGGGTGCGGACTTCCCCAGCCGGATCAGGCATCAGCAGCACGGCTGTCTGGGTGAGCAGCGCTCGATAGAGTTGTGCATCAGGCAGCGTCGACACATGAGAGAGCAAGTCGAGTTGCTGGACAATTTGCCAGATTCCATGGGCCCGGGGACCGCGCAATTCTAAAAACAAATGGATGTCTGGATATTCGTCGAGCAGTCGTCTGACCGCACCCAACATCGCTCGATAGGCAGGAATGTCGTTGTGTGCAGTGCCCATGACTGCAATTGGCGTCATGCCTGGACAGCTCACGCCAGCATTCGGCAGTTGCGCACCTGGCCCAGAGGTGCTGCTCATTGGAATACCCATTGGAACAAGATGCACATGGTGTTCATCGAAACGTTGCGCGGCGAGATTCAAGAGCGGTTCGGTCGCGGCCACACAAGCGGCTAAAGGGCGGGCCGATTTGCCTCGTGGAATGCGCGACGCGACGCGCGAGCTCCAGACATCCAAGACCACCGGTCTTTCAAGGTTGTGGCCCAGATCCATGGCCAATCGTGTCGCTTGGTCACCAATGGCATAGATCAGGTCAGGGGGCTGTCGTTCCATCGCGACGGTGATTCGAGAAGCGCGATGGCGGCGCAACCATGGTGCAACAGGCATGGGCACTTCGAAGCGAGGCGCCAGGGCGATGCGCTGTTCGCCGGCAAGGACGGCCGGCGGCATTGGGTCATCGGGAATGATGCGAGTAACACGGACGCCCTGGTCAATCATCCCGATGCAGAGGCGATTGAGCATTGGGTACTCGGCCAACAGTCTTTCGGGATCGATGAGCATCGCAATGTGCATAGGCTCACTCGCGTTCTCGTAAGGGTCTTCGTGTATCAGTTTCGACGGGTTCGAATTGTGCAATCATCTCTTGATCCATCGAAATTGGTTTTCGTGAGGAGAGATTGACCAGCACCCAGAGGGTCGCCGCCTGGCAAATCACGATGTTCGGTTTGGATGGTCGGGCGCCGGGGTCTGGATTTGGCAAGAACATGAGCGTCTCGCGCCAACTCTTAACGCGTCTGATGTCGCGTACCCATGTTGCAATGAAGAGGGTCTGCCCGACCGTAGCCTCTTGGCGGTAATCAATTTCGTGGCGGCCGACAAACCACATGCGATCTTCTTCAAGCAGTCGGTTGCGGCCATAGCCCACCGCCTCGGCAGCGAGCTCGGCGGCGCGGTCAATCAGTGCCACATATTGGATATTCGAAACATGCGCGATGGTCTCGGAAAGCAGTTCGGCATTGATTGTGATTGAACAAAGAAATGGATTTCGATGCGGGATAGCCAGTCCACTGAGATCAACCGGCTCAGTCAAAGGTTGCAAGGACTGGTTGAGGAGTTGGCTCATTGATTGGTATCCGGATCGATTTGGCGGAGATAGCGCCATGAGAAAAGGCCTGTGTCATGTCCATCGGAAAAACGAATTCGGACGGCATAGTTGCCAACTAGTTCAGCATTTTCTGCCGTGATCGGTGCGCTGCTGGTGGATGCCGGTAAGACCGTCAATGGGTTTTGTTTCAGTTCTTCGCGTATTTGTTTGGCATCAGCGGAGGGTGACATGCGACGAAGGTAGGCAACGGGGTAAAAGGACTCGGTGCCATCAGACCATGAGATCGTCAGTCCACGTTGGCGATCGAGATCCAGGTGTGTTGGCGCTTCTTTCACATTCATATTGTATCGGTGGCCGTTCTTTTGACGTTCTCAATCCATGGCCTTGATGGATTTGACAGCCCAGGCTCACGTGGGGACGAGAATCAACCCCATTCAGTGGCTCTTAGGCCGGTGGTTTCAACGGCCTTGACTGTGGGTTGATTCAATCTGCATGGGATCTGAATCATTGGCCTGGGAGAGAAACATGCTGATCGCTGCCCGCATCCGGTAGGCTATGTCGCACCGACGCCACCACGCTTGTGGCGAGCGAAGCCGCCCTGGCGGCGAAAGGAATGGTTGATGCAGTTAGACAGTACGTCTGGTTCACAACAGGCCCCTCTGAGCGACGCCATGGTGGATGCAATGACCGCATTGGCCGCGCCCGTCTGTGTGGGGCTTGATCCGGTGGTGGATCGTCTTCCGCAGGACTTGCGTCAACGAAAGCCTGAGGCAGCCATCGCCAGTTTCTGTGAAGGTGTGCTGGATTCGGTGGCGGGCATCGTGCCGATCGTCAAATTCCAGTCAGCATGTTTCGAGCGTTACGGCGCTCCTGGTGTTGAGGTGCTGACACAGATGGTGGCCGCCGCTCATCAACGAGATTTGCTGGTGATTCTCGATGCCAAGCGAGGTGACATTGGTATCTCTGCCGAACACTATGCACATGCTGCTTTTGATTTGATGCAGGCAGATTGGATCACGGCCAATGCGTATCTTGGCCTCGACGGAATTGAACCGTTTCTGACTGCTGGCCAAGGTTGCTTTGCGTTAGTGCGCACTTCGAACAAGTCGGCGGCAGAATTCCAAGAATCCAAGTTGGATAACGGAATGACCATCGCTCAGCGCCTGGCCGTGTGTGTTGCCCAATGGGGGGCTGGCTATGTAGGGCGGTGTGGTTTTAGCACGCTTGGTGCGGTCGTTGGTGCCACTTGTCCAGAGAGCGCCATCAGTCTTCGGCAACTCATGCCACAGCAGCTTTTTCTGGTTCCAGGTTATGGTGCCCAAGGTGGAAGCGCTGAGACCGTGCGTCACTGCTTCAATGAGCACGGTCAAGGAGCGATTGTGACGGCCAGTCGATCAGTCATCTATGCCCAGGCGCAACAAGGGCAGTCTTGGAGAGAGGCCGTGGCCCAAGAAGCCCGTCGCTTTGCCTCTGAGATTGGAAGTATTGCAGGATTGCAATGAGTAGTATCGAGAAATACCTGTGAGCAAGTTTGTTGTCATTATCGTTTTTCTTGTGCTGCTGGGCATTCCGTTTGCCTTTCGCCCAAGGGCTCCAGAGATCGACACAGAGATTCCAACCCTGGTCATCATGACGCCACACAACGAGCAGATTCGTTATGAGTTTGAGCGGGGCTTTTCCAAATGGCATCAAGCGCACTATGGAACACCAGCAAGAATTGCATGGAGTGTTCCTGGAGGAACAAGTGAAATTCGTAAGATGCTGATGGCGCAATTTACGAGTTCTCTGGAGCGAGGGGAAGAGCCAGGGGGTAAGGCTGATCTTGTTTTTGGTGGTGGTTCCTATGAACACAGCGCACTGAAAAGAGGTGTCGCAGGACAGTCCATCACCGCACCTCTTGATTTTGATCAGGAGTGGCTCGATTCAACCTATGGCACCAACGAGATTGGTGGTGGGCAGCTCTATGATCGAGATCACTATTGGTTTGGTGCGGCGCTTTCCGCATTCGGAATTGTGTACAACCGTGATGTGCTTCGGCAGCTGGAGTTGGAAGACCCAACGACCTGGGTTGATCTTGCGCAGGCTGATCTTCAGTCCTGGGTCGCGTTGGTCAACCCGGCGCAGTCGGGGTCGGTGACGACCGCCTTTGAAGCGATTCTCGAGCGTGAAGGCTGGATACGTGGCTGGAATATTCTTCGCCGTGCAGCGGCCAATGCGCGGAGTATTGCCGCCAGCTCTCTGAAGGTTCCAACAGAAGTCAGTCAGGGTGATGCGGCGATGGGTGTGTGCATCGACTTCTTTGGGCGCTATGAGGCTCAAGCGGTGAAGCAGTCGACCGGTCACGATCGAGTTGGCTACGTTGATCCTGCGGGAAAAACGCTGGTCGATGCAGATCCTGTCTCCATGCTGCACAATCCACCCCAAACGCTTTGTTCAATTTGTGCTTTCGCATGAAGGGCAGTCGTTGTGGCAGTTTCGCGTTGATGATCAGGATGCCAGCGATACGCTGGGCCCACTCCAATTCGAACTTCGACGGCTTCCTGTACGGCGAGCGATGTATGAGCAGTACAAAGATCGGTTTGTTGACCAGGTCAATCCTTTTGAGATGGCGACACCTATTGAAAATCCCATTCCGGATGTCAGATCGTTTATCGCAATTCTCTTCGGCGCTATGGCCATTGATTCAGGTACTGAATTGGAGGAGGCGTGGACAGCGATTATCAATCATCCAGGATTCCCTCAGGGCGTCGAGATGGTCACCGCCGAGCAAGTGACTGATCCGGTACTCAAACAGATGTTGGAGCTTTTCGATGCGATGCCCAGTGCCAAGAACCCGGAGGGAACATGGCTTTCTCTGGCGGATACGGCAAGCCTGCCAGTGCTTCGAAACGGATATCTGAAAAAGACCAAGGATGAGGCGACCGGTCTCATTATGAAAGGTGCTTGGTGGCGAGATGGTCTATGGAATCTCAATGCCGATCCCGCGGATATGCTACGTCAAGAGTTTGGCGCTTTTGTGCGCCAAAATTGTGAGAAAATTATCGAACTGTCGCAGCAAGAGCAGAGTTGAGCAGAGGGAGTAGGGCAACTTCATGAGTGGTTTACATCAACGCAACCGGCCGTTGGCGAAGATCGTCTCGACGCTTGGCCCTGCTTCATCAAGTCCGGCGATGATCAAGCGCCTCCTTGAGGCCGGTGTTTCTATATTTCGTGTCAATTTCAGTCACGGCTCTTTTGAAGACCATGGCAAGACGGTGGCGAACATTCGTCAAATAGAAGCGAGTGTTGGTTACCCGGTGGCTATTTTGGGTGATTTGCCTGGCCCTAAAATTCGAGTTGGCGAAGTTCCTGATGCTGGGTTTACGGTGGCAACTGGCGATTTGGTTTGCTTTGATCGGGACCATGACGGGCCAGCAGCTAAGAAGAATGAGGCTTATGTTTTTCCCACCACATATACGCCACTTGGAGAAGATGTGGATGTGGGTCATCGCCTTCTGGTCGCTGATGGACTGATTCGTTTACTGATCATTGAGACCTCGCCCGAGCGGGTGACTTGCCGTGTCACCGCGGGTGGTGTCATTTCATCTCATAAGGGAATCAATCTGCCCGATACGGACTTGAGCGTTGATTCGTTGGGCGATCGAGATCGTCAATGCGCGGCATGGGCGATGCACAACGGCTTAGATTTTGTTGGCATGAGTTTTGTTCGCAATGCCGATGACGTCAATCGCTTGCGTCAGTTGCTCAAAGAAGAAGGCCAGCGATGTGAGCCTGCTCGAGAGGCAATGAGCATTGTTTCGAAGATAGAAACCAAGCAAGCCGTTGAACATTTTGATGAAATCCTCGTGGCCACTGATGCCGTGATGATTGCGCGCGGTGATTTAGGTGTCGAATTGGATTGTCGTCAGGTTCCGGTGTTGCAGCGTCAGTTTCTTGAACTCGCACACGGTCAAGGGCGACCCTGTATTGTGGCAACCCAGATGCTTGAATCGATGATTGAGCATCCAACACCAACCAGAGCTGAAGCCAGCGATGTGGCCAGTGCGATTGGCCAGCTGACCGATGCGGTGATGCTGTCTGGAGAGACGGCCGTAGGAAAGTATCCGGCCCTGGCCGTTGAACAGATGCGCCGCATCACTGAAACCATGGAAGCGTTCATGGCAACGCGTCCTTCACAGGCGTCTCCGCCGCGTCAATTGCTTGAGCGCAAGGACACCCTTGTCGGTTTGGCCCATGGCGTCTTTACGATTGTCGAAGATATTCACGCTGATTTAGTGGCGGTCTGGTCAGAGAGTGGAATTTCAGCGCAAAGCCTCAGTCAGAATGACCTTTCGGTGCCAATCATCGCAATGACATCGCAAGAGCATGTTTCGCGAAAGATGTGCTTGTTCCGAGGTGTCATACCAATCTGTTGTGCTCAGCCAGAGAGCGTTGATGACCTGGTGGCGATGGTTGATTCGATTGCGCAAGAGCATGGATGGGCAATCGCCGGTGATCGATGTGTCATCATGACGGGCAAGCCAGTCGGTCGCTCAGGGAAGACCAATCGTCTGATCGTGCACACCGTTGGTGGTGATGTGACTTTTTAGGTGCACGGAGTACCGCTCATATGAAAGCTGGTTTCGTGATCATTGGCGATGAACTGCTGGCCGGTTCAGCAAATGATGGCCACTCAGCGTGGCTTATTGACGAGCTCTCAAGTGCTGGTGTCACCGTGTACGAAACACGAATGGTTGGTGATGACTGCGATCAAATTGCGCAGGCGGTTGAAGAACTCGTGGCCGTCTGTAACTTGGTTATTGTGACAGGGGGCTTGGGTCCGACGGCAGATGATGTGACGCGAGAGGCGCTTGCCCAAGCCGGTGCGGGTGCCTTGGTTGAAGATCAGCAGGCGCTGATTCATTTGCGAGAGAGATTTCGTTCACATGGCAGGCAAATGCCTGAGATCAATGGTGTTCAAGCGCGGCGTCCTGAAGGGATGGTGTGTATTGACAATACCTGTGGCACCGCGCCAGGCCTCTTGGGTCAGATTCGGCAAGCTCAAGTGGTAGCGCTGCCAGGGCCCACGGTTGAAATGCAAGCCATGTTTCATGGCATTAAAGAGGACATTCTTGATGCGGTGCATGCCCAGGAAGTGAGTGTTTCTGCTGGGGTCTTTGCCTTCGGTATGCCGGAGGCCGTCGCTGGGCAGCGCCTCGGTCATTTGATGGAGCGAGATCGGATGCCTCGTGTTGGCTTGACTGCCAGTAATGGCATTCTTAATGCAGTGGCCCGAGCGCAGGGACCAACTGATGCGGCGGCGAAGATGGTTGAGGACTGTGTTGAAGAGATCCAACGAGTGTGGTCCCCTTGGGCGTTCAGTTGCCAAGGCCAATCATTAGCTGAGGTGGTGGGTGGTTTGCTCGTTGCGGAATCCCTTACGCTTTCGACGGCTGAATCTTGCACCGGTGGCTGGATTGGTAAAGCAGTGGTGGATCAAACTGGATCAAGTCAGTGGTACCGGGGTGGCTGGGTTGTCTACAGCAACGAAATGAAAAGCTCGCAGTTAGGAGTTGATGGTGCGCTTATGCAGGCCGGTGGGCCTGGGGCGGTCTCGCGTGAGGTGGCCGCAGCGTTAGCCAGTGGCGCGTGTAACGAATCGGGCAGTGATCTGGCCCTTTCTGTGACTGGTATTGCTGGTCCTGATGGTGGGACACCATCCAAGCCGGTAGGGACGGTCTTTATTGGTGTATGCGACCGTCGACTTGAGGAAGAAAAAGTATGCGTTCGCCGCTTCTGTTTTTCAGGAACGCGATCCCAGATTCGGCAGCGGACGGTCAATGCAGCTCTGCAGATGTGTCGCTTTCACCTTCTTGAGATCGAGCCCCCAGAACCCATGCTCTGGGAGGTGTCCGGGAGTATTGCAACGTGACAGGCCAGGCGCACATTGCATTGGGCAGCAATCTCGGTGACCGAGCGGCGATGATCCATGAGGCACTTGAGAAGCTTCAGGCCGAAGGTCACTGCAGTGTCATTCGCTGTAGTGCCGTCATCGAAACCGAGCCAGTCGGTCCACCACAGCCGAACTATCTTAATTGTGCGGCCC
The DNA here is from genome assembly GCA_937899935.1 of uncultured Phycisphaerae bacterium. Taxonomy (GTDB): domain Bacteria; phylum Planctomycetota; class Phycisphaerae; order Phycisphaerales; family SM1A02; genus JAQWNP01. Next base: position 7,194 of record CALCOW010000040.1, on the reverse strand, counting down.
TGATTCAAACTCAGTTAGAGCCTCTTGAGCTCATGCAGTACTGTCTGGATATTGAGCAGCAGATGGGCCGAGACCGAACCACCGATCTACGAAACGGCCCCCGCATTATTGATCTCGATGTCCTGTTCTTCGGACAGGTGGTGATGGATGATCCAAGGTTGACGTTGCCTCATCCCCGGCTGGCTGAGCGGTCTTTCGTGCTGAGGCCTTTGTGTGAAATTGACCCCCAATTCGTACATCCCACCCTTGGAATCGCAATAAATGATCTTCTACAGCGTTTGTCCGGTGTCCCATGAGGGCGGTTGCTACTATCGGGAACCAACTGCTCGCTCCCTCTAGACCACTTTTCATTGAGGTATTCAGGAGTCCATCATGAAACCACTGTCCAGTATTTGTTCAGCCGTCATTCTTCTGTCATTGGTTGGGGGCGCCAACGCTGATGATCTTGAGACAAGCGAGGCGGCGGTTGTTCAAGGTGAAGCATGGCTGAATGACATGCAAGAAGCCTATCAAGCCGTTCCTGCCATTGAGGAAGAGATTACGGTCAGTACTGAGTACTACAAGAAAAATAGAAGAACTGGTGGGACGGTCACCAGTAACACCTATCGTTTTGCCTTCAGTGGTCAAGAACAAATGCTCTATGAGTTCGATGGTGGCTCGGTCAAAATCAACGATGGCAAGATTCATGCCGTTTCTGGGAGTCGGCCAGGTCGCGTCCTGGTGGCTCAGCAAAATCAAAAATCACTTGTTGAAGCAATTCGCACAGAGTTCGCTGGTTTGCCAATTGCTTTTCAGTTACTCATGCATGACGGCGCTCCGATGAATCAGTCTCTGGAAGCGATTGCTCAGGGCCAGCTTAAGGGCGTGAAGGTGGTTGCTTCTGGAGAGACGACCAGCCATACGCAGGAGATGGCGTATCAGGTTCGCTTAGAAGGTGAAGCGGTCAATGGAAAGACTGGCTCGGCAATCGTCACCATTTCGCCGATCACCAATCTTGCCACAGAAATCAAAGTTAATACAGAAGACGAAGATACAAACTATGTCAATCGCCTCATCATCAAATCGCGCATTGTCGATAAGTTATCGACGGATCTGATTGAGACCGCGACGAGTGAAAGGCGCATCGTCGGCTCGCTGGCTGAGCTTCTAGCCCCGCCTGCGATTGGCGAAAAAGCGCCAGACTTCACACTACAGGACATGGAAGGAAACTCGGTCACACTGAGCCTCATGGAAGGTAAAGTCGTGCTGTTGGACTTCTGGGCGACTTGGTGTGGTCCATGTAAACGTGGGCTTCCAATGGTTGAAGAGCTTTCCAAATGGGCTCAAGACCAGAATGAAGAAGTGCTTGTTTATGCAGTTGACATTATGGAGCGAACGTCTCCTCCAGTGACGGCCAAGGCGGTGGGTGATTACTGGAAGCAGAAGGGGTTTACGATGCCAGTGCTTTTTGCTTCACAGAGCAATTTGGCGATGCAATGGGGCATTCGTTCGATCCCAGATACAGTCATTATTGGTAAGGATGGAAAGATCGCCTGGCGCCATAAAGGGTATAGCCCCGAGAATTTGGAACGATGGAAGAAGGCCATCGGCCAGGCGCTGTCGCCAACGAAGTAATCTGCCATTTGTTCCACGAGGAGACTGTCGTTGCAATCACTACGCTGCTGTCTTTTGATCCCAGTTCTGATCCTGGCCGTGATGACTGAAGGCCATGCGTACGGGCAGGATGCAGAAACGTCTGCGGCCCTAGAGCAACTGATCACTGCCTATCAGGATCAAGGGCCGTGGCAAGTCGACACAGAGATTCAGGTCACGGTTCAATCACAAGGTCATGAGGGACGTGCGCCTGTTGATGAAATAAAATGGATTGGTGATGCTCATGGGCGAGCCGTAGCCACTTTTGGTGGCTACATCACCCGCGTGGAACCAGATCAGATTACGGTGATCCATAACGAAACGGAAGGTCGTTTTTATCAACGCATGCTCAGCCGGACCGGCCAGGAGGCCGAGGCGGCAGCAGCCGTCCGAGATATGTGGCTCTCTATTCCAGATCCGCATGTTGAGTTGTTGCTTGATCCCTCTGCAAGTCCTGAGATGTTTGCACGCATGGTGGCCAGCCAAGGCGACATGAAGCTCGATGCGGTCGAGTTTGAAAGAGATGAGCAGGGGGCCTTGGTCAAGAAAACCATTCGCTTTGTTGGGCCAGACTCTTCTTTGGCATTGATGGTTGACCCAAAGACAGGACTTCTGAGCGGTAGCACATTGCAGATAACTGGTGGGCCTCAAGTGGCGGCGGGTAGTGTCGTGACGTATACGCAGAGCCATCAAGTGCAGCCAGTTGCGGTTGAATCGCTTGATGAGGCATTGCAGTTTTCCCTTGATCATCGTCGCCGGACTGATCTTTTAGCATCGCTTTCACCCTCTGCCAAAGTGAATATTCGTGGCGCCCAGGTGGCGCTTGGGGAGCCCGCGCCGCAGCTTGTTCTACCGATGCTGACGGGCCCATTGATCAGTCTTGAGGAGCTCCGAGGTGAGATCGTGATCATAGATTTTTGGGCAACCTGGTGCGGGCCATGTCGGAAGGCTTTGCCGCATATTCAGGAAGTGGCCGAATGGGCGCGACAAGAGAACAAGCCTGTGGTTGTTCTTGCCGTCAATACCATGGAGCGACAACGTGGCATCGAACGACGGGATGCCATCGATCAAGTATGGGATCAACTCGAGCTTGATATTACGGTGCTGCTTGATGAGGGAAACCAAACCGCCCAGGCATGGGGTGTCTCAGGCATTCCGTCAACCTTTGTAGTTGACCAAAAAGGGCAGATCATTGCGAATCATCGAGGGTTTTCGCCTGGCATTGCTCAGCAACTGATGAAGGAAGTTGAACAAGCGCTAGCTCAAAAGGATTGAGTTCGCCGGCGAGGCAGGTCATCCACCTTCAACGACGGTCAGCGGATTTGCTTTGCTCAGATCCCGAGCGATCAAAGCCACAAGTTTTTCTTGGAAACGCTGTGCATTTCCAAGTGGTAGGCTGAGGTCATTGATCAGAATGCTGAAGCTGCAGGTGCGACCATTGGTCGCGGTCACGTAACCTGACAATGAACACACGCCACGAATGTAACCAGACTTTGCTCGCACGGTCGCACCACGCAGGTCACTGCTTCGGAAGCGTTTTCGCATCGTGCCACTGGTGGCTGCGATTGCTAGGCTTTCGCGAAAGATCTCTGCGACACGATCGTCTTGATGCATCGAGGTCAGTAGGTTGGTCAGCAGCTGTGCGGAGACACGATTGCGACGGCTCAACCCTGAGCCATCAGCAATGACAAGAGGGCCGTTGTAGCTCGGCATGCGTGTGAGGACATTCGATCGAATGACAGCGCATCCGGTTGGCCATGTTCCTGCTTTGCCGGTGGCGCTAAAGGCGATTCGCTTGAGAAGAGCTTCGGCATAGAGGTTTTCGCTGTCTCGATTACATCGGGTCAAAATGGTTGCTAATGGAGTGATCGCGATTGGTTCGATCAGCGTGCCATGAGCCGGTGGCTGTGTCGCCGCTGCGGTAGTCGATTGGCCAACAGGGCTTCCTGCCTCGCTGAGTCGATGGGCAAATAAACGAGCAAAGAAGTGAGGGGGATCATGCATGGTGACGCGAAGGGGATCGCGCTGGACGTACTTGACGTTCCCTGTAAACGTCAGCTTATTGTGATGATCAGGGCGGGTCACGGCGATGCCAGAGGAGGCGCCTGAAGAACGATCAGCACGTGTCTTATCAGTGTGTGTCAGCCACGGGCTTTTAGGTTCGACATGGGAGACATCATTGCGCCCTTTGCCCGCCGGGCGTGGATAGCAATGCAGTACATTGAGGTGATAGTTCAAACCACTGACCTGTGCTTGATAGTGGCGCAAGCGTTGGTTTGCCGGCCAGTCTGGGTGAGTCAGCTGACGGTCGAAGACTCGGTCATCCACAATCAGCTGATCAATCTGCCCGATGTTGTGGCGTTTGACGCTCTGTGTCCACGCCCGCACAAGGGCATCGGGTTGTCCCCAATTCGGATTAATTCTACGAAGCTCTTCTGCTAATTCGGGGTCGGCCAGCGAGGGATCCCCATCGGAGACCACGGTGAGTTGGCGACCATCCCAAATAAGCTTGGTTTGGAACTCAAAGGTTGGACCAAGCGTGTCCAGCGCCGCCGCCGTCGTCAGTAATTTCATGTTGCTGGCCGGCAGCATGCTCTTACTTGCCTGGTGGCTGGCTCGACGACGACCGGTGTCAGCATCCACGACCGATACGGCAATGGTTGCTTTTCCTAAATTAGCGCGATCGATGCACGCGGCAATTTCGCCCGCTAGATCGGCCCATGCGGTCGCGGAAAGCGTGGTCACGATGAGGCTGGTGACCCAGAGGCGAACGGTGGCTTGGTTGGTTCCCCGGCGTGCAGTCGATGTTCTCAAGGTGACCTCCGAAAGTGTCTTCTCTAGCCTACGTTTGCCCCTGGTTTGATAGGCCAGAGCACCGCCTTGAATCTGAGGAGACAGCCCGTCTCCTGAGGTTGGTCTTCTATCGGCGGATCCGGCCCTCAGGGTTGATATCAGCGTCAGGTAAGTCCGATGAACAAAAATTGAAGTGGTCTAGAGCGGCTTGAAGGCCCACAACCATGGCCCGTGCCTGCTATCTTTTCGGTATCTGATCATCGGATGGCTGCAGAAAGGAATGCCTAATGAGCAGTGAATCGAGCGGAAGTAAACCGAATATCCTGGTCTGGATCATCAGCTTTGTGGTGTGCCTTGGCACCTTGGTGGTCTTGGTGCTGGTGACGATAAATTCTCCGGTGGTTGCAGGTTATGAAGCGCCACCAATTTTGAGTACCACCGAAGTCTCTGCTCAAGATCGAGCGGCCAAGGTCAACGCCACTATTAGTCAGGGCGGTGACTCAGCAGTGGTCACCTTTCCTTCGATGAATGTGAGTTTTGTGCCGACAAAGTCCAGCGACGGAACAACTCAGGCCTCTCCAACAAATATGAAGAAGGGAACGGCCTATCAGGTCGAAAGTTTCCCTGTCAGTGCGCAGTTTGAAGTTTCATTTTCGGTCGCTACGAAAACGCGCATGGCACAAATTGGCGCTGAAATTTCTGGTGGCCAGGTCATGATCGGTGTCCAATTAGGTGAAGAAGTTCAGATCGTTGCTTCTGGATACGCGGCGATTGGTGAAACACGAACGGTCATGTCGCCACAGGCGGTTGACTTGCCTTACAGCAGCGTTGTACTGACCTACGAGTTTACTCCACTTCAAGATGGTGTCTCTTGGATCCGAGGCATGTGGCAGCCGACTGGTGCAGACAAAGCGTCTGGTCTTCCAGGCGATGATTAAGCACGCCACTGGTGTGAGGCTTGGTCGTTCATGACCACAGAAGCCATCAAGAATAAGATGAAGCAGTTGCGTGACCAGATTCGCGCCGCTGATCGTGCGTACTACGTTGATGCTGAAATGCTCATGTCAGATTCGTCCTACGATGAATTGATGCGTGCGCTGGCCGACCTCGAGTCGCAGTATCCCGATCAATATGATCCAACCAGTCCCACGCAACGGGTCGCGGGCGAGCCGATTAAGGGCTTTGTCTCGAAAGATCATGCTGTTCCGATGCAGTCGATTGACAACACCTACAGCATCGCGGACGTCGAGGCTTGGGATCAGCGTTTGCGAAAAGGTCTCTCAGACACGGCATCGCTGGCCTATGTTTGTGATCCCAAAATTGATGGGGTGGCGGTCAGTCTGCGCTATGAGAAGGGGCGTTTGAAGCAGGCCTTGACGCGTGGCGATGGTGTTCGAGGTGATGATGTCACCAGGCAGGTCCAGGCCATTCGCAGTGTGCCGCTGGCGCTCGAAGGTCGCTCGGTACCAGCCTTGCTTGAAGTGCGTGGTGAGTTATTTATTGACAATGAGCAGTTTGTCAAGATGAATCAGCAGCGCGAGAAAGCCGGCGAGTCACTCTTTGCCAATGCAAGGAATGCGACGGCCGGAACGCTTAAGAGTCTTGATCCGGCAATCGTAGCCCAGCGAAAGTTGAGGTTTCTTGTGCATGGCCGTGGGCAAGCCGATGCAGCTGATAAGACAAAATGCTACAGCGATTTTCTTGATGCGTGTCGTGGATTTGGTTTGCCGACTGGAGATGCCTCAAAGCCGATGGCCGAGATCGATGCAGTTGCGGCGTACGTTAAAGAATTCGAAACACAACGTACCAAGTTAGGGTACGGGATTGATGGCATTGTTGTTCGTGTTGATCGCTTCTCAATGCAAGAAGAGTTGGGCTCGACGAGTCGGGCTCCGCGTTGGTGTATTGCGTATAAGTATCCTGCTGAACAGGGTGAGACGCTGTTGCTTGATGTGCAATGGCAAGTGGGAAAGGGCGGCACCCTGACGCCGAGGGCAACGATGGACCCCATCTTTTTGGCAGGAACCACGGTGACGCATGCAACGCTGCACAACATAGAAGAGATTCGTCGCAAAGACATTCGTATCGGTGATCGGGTGATTGTGGAAAAAGCTGGCGAGATTATTCCCCAGGTCGTCAAGAGCCTTGTTGACGATCGCACTGGAAGCGAATCAGAGATAAGGGGTCCACGCAAGTGTCCTGATTGCAAAGGACTCGTCGAGCAGGAAGGGCCGAAACTCTATTGTGTTAATCCAGAATGTCCGGCGCAGTTTCGAGAACGGGTCAAGTGGTTCGTTGGTCGTGCGCAAATGGATATTGATGGCATGGGTGAAAAACTCGTTGATCAACTTGTTGATGCGGGTCTGATCGCGCACTTTGCAGACATCTATCGGCTGAGCAAAGAAGACCTTCTAGGTCTCGATCGCATGGCCGAGAAGAGTGCTGAGAATCTGTTGGCGGGTATCGAGTCGAGCAAAGGGCGCGGCCTGGCCCGCCTGATGGCGGCTCTTGGTATTCGCCATATTGGAGCAACGGCTGCAAAAACACTTGCGAAACACTATGTTGATGCTCAGGCTTTATTGGATGCCAGTGAAGCTTCCCTGAGGGAGTTGCCAGACTTTGGTGAGGTGACGGCCGCTGTCGTTCATGACTATCTGTCTTCAGATCAGGGGCGTGATGTCATTGCCCAGTTAGCTGAGGCAGGGGTTGATCTCACCAGTCATTCTCATCAAGGCACTGCTGCAGATTCAGTGTTCAGTGGGAAGACCT
>CALCOW010000039.1 GCA_937899935.1 uncultured Phycisphaerae bacterium | reverse complement strand
CTACTGATCTTGCTGATGCAGCCACCAAGGTGGCCGCCGCAGTAAAGAACTAATTGGAGCCGTCATTTGCTCGTGCTCTTTGACATTGATGGCACCATGTTGCTGACGCGTGGAGTTGGTGTTTCCGCTTTCTTAGAGGCGGCCCAGTCTTTGCTGAATACAAAAATGACATTTGAAGGCGTTGAAGTGCATGGGCGGACAGACCCATTGATATGGCAGGCACTCGCAAAACGGAACGGTATAGAAGATCATGAACCCTATGCTGATCAGTTAAGGGAAGGCTATCACCAGGTCCTCAAAAACCGGGTCGAGCAGGGCGGTACACGATTTGATGCGTTGAATGGAGCCGCGGCACTGATCAAAGCCGTTGTTGAGCACCCTTCATTAACCGCCGGCCTCTTAACGGGCAATTTTCAAGAAACGGGTGAAATCAAACTCCATGCAGCTGGTTTTGATCCTGCAGACTTCACCGTCTGTGCGTGGGGTGCCGACGCCCAGACGCGCCGTGGTTTGCCGCCAGTGGCCATGAAGAGATTTCAGCAAGTCCAGGGGCGGTCAGTCGCGGCTCATGAAGTTGTGATTATTGGTGATACGACCCATGACATTGATTGCGCACGAGCCAATGACTGCTGGGCGATTGCAGTTGCCACCGGTGGTGATACGAGAGAGACGCTTGCCGCCTGCGAACCTGATCTGCTCGTCGATGACCTGTCTGATACGGACGGATTGATAGACTGGATTTTGACGCGGGTGAATACGTCACCCACCTTAAGTGACTAACGCGTATGGCAAATCACGAGAAGTTGGACCAATCGCTTGGGCCAATTGGCCCGGTTACTGAAAAACAGCGCATTGAGCAGTTAGATGTGCTACGTGGTATCGCTGTTCTCGGCATTTTTGTCATGAATGTTCAGGCATTTTCAATGCCAGTGATTCTGTACATTGATCCGATGGCGATGGGGGAGATCAATCGCGCTGAGTACTTTGCTTGGCATATCACCCAGGTCTTAGCCAATACCAAATTCATGGCCATCTTTACGGTGCTCTTTGGCGCCGGCTTAGCAATGATGGCGGCAAAGGCAAAAGCTGCTCAAAGATCGACCAGCGGAATTCAATATAGACGCCTTGGATGGCTCCTTCTGATTGGCCTGATACATGCCTACTTTCTCTTTTATGGTGATGTCTTGGTCTCCTATGCGCTGCTGGGCATGTTGGTTTGGTTGCTTGTGGGTTTGCCAATACCTGCGATGTTGGCAATTGCTGGCGCCAGTCTGGGAATGTGGTTTTTAGAGATGTTCTCTTTCACTAGTTTTATGGCCACTGAGGCGGCGGCCAAAGGCGGTGAAATGTGGCAGATGGGCCCCGAAGAAATCGAGCTGGAAATGAGCCACCGTTCCGGGAGTTTTGCGGATCAACTGCGATGGCGAATACCGACGGCAATTGAGGTGCAAATCTGGTGGACGTTGGTGCTGGCTGGTCTCAAGACCATCGCGCTGATGTTGATTGGAGCGGTTTTGCTGCGATGGTCTCTGCTCAGGGGAAGACATCGGGCCGCAGAGTGGTCCATGCTGATCGGAGGCCTTGCTCTGGGTTTGCCACTGGTGTTGGTAGCCGTTGAGCTAGCTAGCGGCACCGAAAACACGCCTGTGGGCATAGGCCTGATTGAGTGCATGAAGGAGTTTGGAAACCTCGCCCTGGCCGCGGCTTGGATTGGTGGTGTGCTGCTTTTGTGTCGCAGTGAAAGCCTTCGATGGTTGCGAACGGTCCTGGCACCTGTCGGACGCATGGCATTGACGGCCTACATTTTGGAGTCAGTCATTGCTGGATGGATCTTCTATGGCCATGGTCTGGGCTGGATTGGCCGAGTCGATCGCGTTGAGCAGTTTTACGTCGTGGCGGTTGTCTGGATTGTCCTGATCGTAGGGTGCTCGCTCTGGATGACTTGGTTCCGCTTTGGTCCTTTGGAATGGATCTGGCGAATGTTGACATATTGGCGCTTCGAGGTGATTCGGCGCGGCGATTGAAGCATCTGCGGGTAAGGTATGAGTGGATCATTCAGCAAGGAGGCAGATGACCACTTCTTTCACAGCGATATGCAGCGACTTCTATGTCAACCAAAAGTTGGCCTTGAAGATGGATCTGCCGCCCAATCGGAATACCGTTCTGGACATGTTTGATCGTGTCCGGCGGCAACTTCCGTTTATGGATCAGTTCCGTCGCTATGACGGCGAGTTGGCGTTGGAGTCCGTGGAATCTGATGCTCGCTATAGCTGGCTGGCACTTCGTCGGACATCAATTCGCAGTGGTTGGGTGAATCCCCGATCAATTGAAGAAGCATACTCACTGCATCAGTTGATTTTGGAGGTGGCGCCGTATTTTCTGTCGATCAGCCCCTTAGATGTTGACTATCTCGAGTTGGTCTTCGGTTTTGATCTTCAGGCACCAATGAATCGAAATGAGGTCGTTATGAGTGCCTTATTGCCCGATTCACCTTTGACAGCCCTGGTCGATCATGGGCGTGAGTCATTGCTCGAAGCGCAACCATTCGTTGGCTTTGCCCTTAACGAGGATTGCGATCTTCAGGCCTCCGTGGAGGTAAAGACACGCACGCGTACCAATGAGGTGAGTTCCGGTCGTTTTGATGAGACACCAATCAGTGTCTTTCTGACCGTGCGACGCTCTGGTCCACGGACAGGACTTGAAGATCTGATTAGTGATTTTGGTTCATTGGCGGGTCATATTGAGCGGATCGCCGAAGATCGAGTGATTCCCAATGTCATCATGCCACTGCATGAGACCATCCAATCCCTGTAGAAAACTAGCTCGGTGGTTGCCGGCCCTTGATCAGTTAAACTTGATCAGCCAACTGAGGTGTAAAGCATGTTGCGCAATGAATTGGGGCACTCAACTTGACCAGTCAAGCAGCTCAATCGTGCTGTTTCACAGAGTACAAGCAACTGAGCGTCATTTGATGGCGCATCAAGAACATCGCGATGCTCACAGATGCGGCGTATCTGATGACCGACTAAGGCGCCCGGCGATATCGGCTTCTTCGCTTCTGTGGCATCTATCTGGCGGCCATCTGGCCCAAGCCACTGCATTGAACCGTCAGAGATTCGCAGTGTGCCGCCCTCACCGATAATGGTGACGCCACGGAACCAGGTGCCGGCGAGATTTGAGAGTGAGAGGGTGATGCAGCGCTGATCCGCGAGACGCAAGCTTGCCCCTAAATGTCCATGGAGTTGATCGAGTGGTTCAGGAACGCCTGGAAGCGGACTTCGGAGTGTGGCAAAAATGGCCTCCGGCTGGCCACAAAGGCAATCAACCAAGTCCATCGCATCAAACAAGCGGCCGGCTAGTCCTCCCTCACCAGCCCCGCATCGGAACGCGAGGTGGACGCTGGTGATCTCACCAAACTCATTCAAGGCATCTTGTGCCATGAGGTAGCCTGGGCTGAGGCGCATCAACGGTGTGAGGGATGCCTGCGGAACAGGCGTGGTCTCGGCCAGTAGATCCGCCACAGCACCCGCTGGAGGCTCACTGAGTAAGTATCGGCGTGGTCGACATTCCATGAGTGCGCGAAGTGGGCTCTCGATCGGCACCGCAGTCGTGATCCACATAATGTCAGCATCATCAAGCTGGATTGCCTGGCGAATATCCGAAATAGGTTGGGCATCGAGCCCTCGACTGCAAGCTGAAGCGCCAGCAGGAGAGTCTGAGCCCATGGCCACAACCATGGCATCTGAGGTCGCCATGGCATCCGCGACCAGGTTGCGGTGTTCAGGAACAGTCCAGACAAGCAGGCGAGGTGACCCCATGAGAGCAGTGTAGTGTTAAGTAAACCTGTCGCCAGTAAGAATCCTAGGTTACAATTCAGTTGTGGATAGACGGTCGCTGTTTGTACTCGGTGTATCTGAGTTCAGATGGAGGAAAGTCCGAACACGACAGGACAACGGTGGTGGGTAACGCCCACCGGCCCTCGATCGCCGGGCCAGGGAAAGTGCCACAGAAAATGAACCGCCGATGGGTCTTTTCTCTCGAGTTGAGGCCACAGGTAAGGGTGAAAAGGTGCGGTAAGAGCGCACCGCTCAACTGGTGACAGTTGGGGCAAGGTAAACCCCACCGCGTGCAAGCGCAAGCAGTCCTTACCAATGCTTATGCATTGGAGCCGTAGTCCGCGGTATGAGGGCGGGTCGCGTGCAAGAGGTCGTCGGTAACGGCGGCCCTAAGATGAATGACCGTCACTGGCCTGGCTCGTCGCCTGACCAGCCAGGCGGGGACAGAATTCGGCTTATGTCCATAGGTGATCTTCAATGAAGCGGGCGGCGGCAAACCGCCGTCCGCTTCGCCTTTTTGATTACCTTCCTTCTAAGGTGAGCGTGAGTGTTTCTTCCTTGCCACCACGGCGCACCACAATCGTCACTGTGTCGCCTGGCTTATGTTGTCGAAGCATCTCGCCAAGGGTTCGTGGGCCATCGAGGTCATTGTCATTCCATTTGATCATGACATCACCCTTCTTGATACCACCTTTATCCGCCGACGTGCCACTGGAAACAGCCTCTACCTTGACGCCCTTGCCATCAGCACCGCCATAGCTAGGCATGATGCCAAGTCGCACCGATGCCCCTGTACGACTGGGTGTCTCGTTGGAGTCACTCTGTGTATTTTCGCTCAGCGTGAGCTTCTCTGGCATCAGCGCCAGCTCCAGCACGAGTGGTTCTGCAAAATCAACAACTTTCATGGCTCCTTCTGGATTAACCGTAAACGCCCGATCAGCGGGAGTGTGGTAGTCATCGTGAAGTCCAGTAAATGGGAAGAGCACAGGTACTCCAGCGCGATAGAAGCTGGCATGGTCAGAGGGCCCTAAGCCGCCTGGCGATTCGGCGATCGTCAACCCGCTGCGCTCGTAATGCGGAGGGAGAATTTCATCGAATTCCTCAGCGGTCCCTGTTCCAGAGATTGAAAGATTGTCATTTCGCAGGCGGCCCACCATGTCAAAGTTGATCATCGCCTGGATATCTTCGACCGGCATGGTTGGGTTCTCTACGAAGTGTGCTGAGCCGTGAAGTCCGGCTTCTTCAGCACCGAACCAAATCAGTAGCACGGATCGTCGAGGCGTGTCTTCGGGAAGTTCTTTGTAGGCTTTGGAAAGTCGATCGGCCATGACCAGAAGCGCTGCTGAGCCTGATGCGTTGTCATCAGCCCCGGGATGAAGTTGGCCTTCAAACCTCGAAGTCGTACCGGTGTATCCGTAACCAACATGGTCAAGGTGGGCGCCAACGACAACCCATTGATCTGCAAGATTGCCGTAGCCTGGAAGCACGCCAGCCACATTGTCTGTGGTGATTCGGTCTGCTTGTACGACATCGCCTCCAAAAGTCATCTCAACATCACTTAGGTTCAGCGACTTAATTTCACCAGAGTCAGCAGCCCTACGAAGGGTCATCAGATCGCGCTGCTCCGGATCGACACTTTGAAGAAGCTGATTCGCTGCTTCTGGCGTCATTTGAATCGCAGGTACATCTAAACTCGGTTCAAAGCGCGAGGTTCGTCGGAGTGTTTCCAGGCCCCGTCGACCATCACGAGCATCAGGTGGATTGACCATGATGATTCCACTTGGTTTTCTCGCTTGGAGTGCCTCGAATTTAGCTGCGATAGACGAGTTGCCTGAGAACCTTTGGTTTGACCATTGACTCTGGCCTTTTTCGTCGAGCGGTTCGTAGCGTAAGAGCATGGCGATGCGACCAGTCAGATCGGTGTCCTCATCAAAGCTGGTGTAGCCATCTGGCCCCGACTCGATTGCGTAGCCGACGAAGGTGATTGGCGCACTGACAGTGCCGGTGTTGGAATTTCCTAGGGCGCGAAAATCTTCATCAGGCTTAAAGGCAATATCTAGGACCGAAGCTGCTTGGTTTTCGATCTTGGTTCGCCCGCGGCCTTGACTGAATGTGAAGGCCTGGCGATGACGTGTTTCAACTTGGCCTTTGTCATTTGAAATCACAGTGGTCTCAAAGGGGCCGTCAAGACCATACTTCTCGAGATAGAACTCAACATATGACTCTGCTCGTCGAAAGCCATCAGTGGTCGGCGCTCGCCCTTCGAAGTACGGATTCGCGAGCGTGATCACGTGTTGGTAATAGATACGAATGTCGGGGTCTACTTCACCCATGACCGACTGAAGGTCGACGGCCACTTGCTGATCGGCTTGGTTTTCCTGAGCTTCATTACTCGTGGCCAGTGTCTGGTCAGCCGGCACGGCGGGATCGTTCGGCGTTGCCGCGGTTTCAGATGCCTCAGGATCAAAGGCGCGGATATTGTCAGGTCCGCGCTGGACCTGGGGTCTTGTATCTGTTTGTTCTGCCTGGGGTTGCTTGGCAATCACAGGAGTCGTTGTGTTGACGGCCTTGGCTGGACCACAGGCGACCAGGACAATGGCCTGGAGCACGAGGGCCCCAATCAAGTTTGGACAAGAAAGAGATCTGGATACGGGGCTTTTTTTCATCGCTCAACTCACAGGTGTTAGGGGATAACTTGGTCGCAGATCACCCAGAGTAGCGACTCCCGTCGGTGATTGTTTGGAAGTTGTGTATCTGGCCCGATGGGCTTCTTTCAGTAGGCGAGTACGAGCCCGAAGAGGCGGGTTTCTGAGAGGTCCAAACACGATAGGATGCCTGAAACGGGCTAGAATAGTATGCCCTGAGAGGCGAGGTTTTTTCACGGCTAGAGGCCGCAGGTGGCGCCGCGCACGACCAAGATCCAACGAGTGGCCCAGCAGACAACCGGAGAAGAGGAGGAACCGCCGCAACGCGCGTCG
>CALCOW010000038.1 GCA_937899935.1 uncultured Phycisphaerae bacterium | reverse complement strand
GGGCGACGCCCCCCAGGTGCTGTGCTGGGCCGTGTTGCACTGATGCCAGGCGCGACCCATGAGACAAGTGCCGTACCAAGGATGACCGCCAGCAACATGGTGGCGATGTAATAAACAACAGTCGCTCCGCCTACTAATCCAAGGCGTGAAGGATCGCCAATACGCGTAATGCCAGACACAACGCTAAAGAAAATCAGAGGGATCACCAGGAGCTTAAGTGGACGGATCAGTATCAGGTCGCCGAGTTGTTTGGTCCAGTGTGTGCTATCGACCTCACCAGTCGGGTGAAGGATGTACTCGCCAAAAAAGACACCGGCGATCAATCCAATCAGAATCAGCAGAGTTAGAAGAGTATTTTTGCTCATCAAAGAGGAAACTTAAAGGACATGTTTATTAGCAATTGGCTGAATTCGCTTCGGGTTCTAGGAGGGCGATCTGTAGCTCCTCGAGTTGATCATGATCGACCGGTCCAGGGGCATCCGACATGAGATCTAGGCCACTGCCGGTTTTAGGGAAGGCAATGACGTCACGAATATTATCAGTATCACAGAAGAGCATCGTCAAACGATCCAACCCGAAAGCAATGCCACCGTGTGGCGGGGCTCCATATTTTAGGGCCTCCAATAGGAAACCAAATTTCGTTGAAGCATCTTCGGGAGTGAGACCTAAAAGTGAGAAGACCTTGGTTTGGATATCTTGATCATGGATACGAATAGAGCCTCCGGCTGCTTCAGAGCCATTAATGACGAGGTCATATCCAGCCGAGATACACGCACCCGGATCAGAATCAAGCACGCCAACCTGGTCTGGCATTGGAGCGGTAAAGGGGTGGTGCAAGCTCGTCCAGTGACCCGTTTCCTCATCCCGTTCAAACATCGGAAAGTCAACAACCCAAAGTAACTTAAATTGACTCTCGTCGATCAGATCTAAATCTCGACCAATTTGTAATCTCACTTGACCGAGTGCCGTGTTGGCGATGTTTGAACGATCAGCGGTGAAGATGACAATGTCGCCCTCATTGAGCGACAGTTCTTTGGATAACTCGCCAGCAATTGGCGCAAGGAATTTAGCGATGCCAGTTTCAAAGCCTCCATGCTCACCTTGTCCAGTGTATTTGGATGTCGGTAGGCCACCAGCACCATAGGTCTTAGCAATCTCTCCATAACCATCAAGGTTCTTGCGAGTCAGTTTGTCGACTCCGTTCGGTACAACAAGTGCTTTGACAACACCATCTGTCAATCCAATCGCTTCAGTGAAAACGCGGAACTCTGTCTTGCTCGCCAGATTGGTGGCATCGTGAAGCTCAAGGTCAAATCGAAGGTCGGGACGATCGCTACCGAAGCGGCTCATGGCATCGGCATAGCTCATTGTTGGAATAAGTCCAACTTCTATACCCCTAAGTTCTTTGAATAGTAAACGTACAAAACTGGACGTCATATTCATCACATCATCTCGATCTACAAAACTCATTTCGAGATCGATTTGAGTGAACTCTGCCTGACGATCGGCACGAGGATCTTCATCGCGCAGGCACTTACAAATCTGCATGTATCGATCGAGGCCGCCAATCATCAAAATTTGCTTAAAGATCTGTGGGCTTTGGGGAAGCACATACCACGATCCTGGCTTGACGCGCGAAGGTACAATAAAGTCACGCGCTCCCTCTGGTGTCGGTTTGATAAGAAGTGGTGTTTCAACTTCAATGAAACCATTTTCACCAAAGAAGGATCTTGTCAGTTGTGTGATTCGATGCCGGGTGGTGAGGATATCCTGCATTCGCTTGCGGCGCAAATCGATGTACCGGTACTTAAGTCGAATATCTTCAGAGATTTTTTCAGCTTCATGCTCGTCAGGAAGAATCGGTGGATTATCACTGCGACTGAGGACTTCAAGCTCGTCGGCTCTTACTTCGATGGCGCCTGTTGCAAGCTTATGGTTGGCTTTGCCTTCACGTTCTCGCACCATACCTGTGATGCTCACCACAAATTCGCGGCGCAGACTTTTTGCTTGAGTGACTAAGTCCTCTGCCACGTCCTCGAGATCGAAGACAACCTGCGTAATTCCCGTTCGATCACGGAGGTCGAGGAAAATAAGCCCTTTTCCCTGATCGCGATACGTGGCAATCCAGCCACTAACGGTGACCTGCGAGCCCGCATCTGTATCCCGAAGCTCGCCACACATATGAGTTCTTTTTTTCATTGGATTGGGATCATTGCCCATTGGGGCGGTTGGGGGTAATAGAGCGATTTGAACGCTGGCACATCCTAACGAGGAACCATTACTTTGACACAGTTTTTGCTTTTATGCCTGAATCTGTTGAGGGGCTCGTTCGGCAAAGATCAGCGGCGAACGGCCAAGCGGACAGCCTCCGCAAAGCGGCGGTTACTTTCGCTGACTAATCTTGGTATCAGGAAAAGATCGATGATCTGCCCAATGAAAAGCAGCCCCAGGGTAAAAAACCAGATCACACCCGATATGTAGTTTCTTGTATAGATGCGTCGGATTCCACTGAATCCAACAAGCCCTAGCAACCATAGAACCTAAGCGGCTCCCTTTGTTTTCATGGCTGAATTTCCTCTTGACTCTTTTATCAGACAGCGGTGAGCCTTCGCCTTTGAGTAGCATCGTAACCGGGAACCTTCAGTTTGCCACAGAGTTGGATGCGGCTGAAGATTGCTCGAGGAGTACTCGGATACGTTTGAAGGCATTACGTATCAATTTTTCAGCAGGTTTACCTTCAATACCGTAGCCAAAATCGCGTATACCACCGTGGTGGTATGGATCCCAGTGGTACAGAAAAAAGCCCCGCACGGGACACGATGGTGTCGCCAGTGCAGTGGTCCAGGTATTGAGGAATGCCTGGTAGGCGTGCGACTGTGCGTTCGGATCAGCGGATTGCAGATCTCCGGGCAGATAATCCCAGGGTCGAGCGCCTGCCCATGGCACAGAGGCGTAACCAACCTCCATGAGAAGAAGCAAACGCTTCTGCTGCTTTGCAAACTCCTTTAGGTTCTGAGCGATTTGTGACCAAGTGCGGGACATAGCTGCGACCGTGGCATCATCAGATTCATCAACAAGTTCAAAGTAGGCGCTGATGCTAATGAAATCAACAAGACCCCAAAAGCCTATTTTTTCATAGCGATCCCAATTGGCGGTATAAGTAATAGCGCCAGAAAATTGATTTCGGACAAGCGTTGTTAGGGAGGCCCATCTTTCCACTTGGTTTTCGGTTGAGTTAAGCTCGCTGCCAATAGAAAAAATATCGACTTCCATTTCATCAGCTATCTCAACAAAGTGACTAATAAATCTTGTGTAACTCGACCACCACTGCAACCAATCTGATGGAGCTAGTTTGCCACGCCACTCTTTGGGCTCTGGTTGAGCGATGAGTACGATTGGGACTAATGCTGTTCTTAATTGATGTTGCTTCGCTCGTTGTAATACCGATTTGAGTTGCGCAGCAGTTGGACAACGACTGGCGACAAACTCAATATTGTTGCTGTTGATCTTCTCTTGAAACCAGGGGGTGACAATGACCAGCGCATTGGCACCCATCGCAGCAATCTGGTCGATGCTATGAAGGTAACGATCAAGGTCCCCGACATGATGCATATTGAGAGCCATACCGAGCACCGGCTGTTGGAGGAAGGTGAGGGCTTCGTCCTTGACAGCTGTATGGGGTGGGGGAGATGTCTGATGGAGCGAGTCCTGACCAAAAATCCAGGCCGTACTCCAAGCAGCGTATGCCAACACAACAGCGATCATTTGTGTCAGCGGCTTGTACGGTTGTTTTCGCATGAGTCGCATCCTATACCGTATGATGCGGCCTGTGAGTAAAGCAATTCCCAAGAAGCAGAAGTCCTCGAAGCAGAAAGATGCTGGTGCACAAGTTCATCAGCGGGCACCCAGCATTCTGTTCACAGCCTTCGAGCCCAGTGGTGATGCGCTAGCAGCC
Organism: uncultured Phycisphaerae bacterium; assembly: GCA_937899935.1. Taxonomy (GTDB): domain Bacteria; phylum Planctomycetota; class Phycisphaerae; order Phycisphaerales; family SM1A02; genus JAQWNP01. Next base: position 2,858 of record CALCOW010000038.1, on the reverse strand, counting down.
CCAGTCATTGCAGAACTGAAGCGTTTGCGGCCAGATCTACAGATCTTCGCCTGGGGTGGACCGCTTATGGAGAAAGCAGGCGCTAAGGTCATCAGTCAAACGACTGAAGCAAGTGCCATGGGATTGAATGGACTGAAACGGGTACGCGAGGTGCGTGGCGAGATCAATCGTATCAAACAGTGGATTCGCCAGTATCGGGTCGTTGCCTATGTACCAGTCGACTCGCCAGCTGCAAATTTTCCAATCTGCAAGGCAGTCCGTAAAACCGGTGCTCGGATTGTTCATCTCAATGCGCCACAGATTTGGGCGTGGGCAGGTTGGCGAATTCGAAAATTGCGACGACTGACAGATCTGGTGCTTTGCCTACTTCCCTTTGAAGATGAGTATTTCAATGAGCGCGATGTGCCAGCACGTTTCATTGGACATCCGGCGATCAATCGAGAGATTGATAGTCAGGCTCTTCGCGAAAATAATCCAGGCCTGCCTCAAGGCGCCCCGCGTGTGGCACTCTTCCCGGGTTCACGTGAGCATGAGGTGAAAGCAAACATTAAGCTTCTTGCTGATTCGTTCAACGAGTTGCAGGGTCGTCATAGTGGAACCGCTGGCGTCATTGCAGCGGCAACACCGGCGTTAGCCCAAATTGTGCGCAAGCGACTTAAGGTGTTCCCCACAGGCTTGCATATGGTGACCGGGTTGGCTGATGAGGTGGTCGCTTGGTGTGACCTCGCTCTGGTGGTCTCGGGCACTATGACACTCCACATTACCCGCCAACGCAGACCAATGGTTGGTGTTTATAAGACGGGTCTTTTCAGTTGGCTTGGCGCCAAGATAATACTGAGAACACCATTCCGACTTTTGCCGAATATTATTGCCACCAGAGAGATTGTCCCTGAGTTTGTTCCACATTTCGGTGGCTCAGGTCCGGTTGTCAAAGCGGCGAGCCAATATTTTCACGATTCTAAGAATGCCGCGAATCAAGCAGAGGAGCTGAAACGGGTTTGCCTGCGATTTGCCAATAAAAGACCGGCCGAAGAGGCGGCGCGACATATCTTGGATGTGATTCGCAAAGGGGCACCGGGGGCGGGCGCTTGATTCTCAATGCCAGACCGGTTTTAGCTTCGTTAAAGATGTCGAACAGGATAGAGAGACAGGCAACAACATTGATTGCCAAGTCGGTCGGTGATTGGGACCACGCGAGAGGCTGGCGCTGCGATGGGGAGTGTTTGTTCCAAACATCGCTCCTGCCAGATTCGTAAATCATGTTCGGCAACATCCTCGCTGGCAACAAAGAGCATGATCAGAAGTCCTGCGTGCAGAATTGACTGATCGGCGGCTAGCTTGAACACGTCTTTGCGAACGGTCGACAGGAGATCGCTGGAATAACTTGAGTTGGGGCCTTCGCTGGTGAACTGTGCAACACATTTAACCTCAAGCCAGAATGCATCTTCGAGTTCGACTGCATGATTGGGCGCAAAAAGGGTTTGTTTCTGTTGTGGTTCAACCAAAGGGTTGCCATCAGGTGTAAGCACGAGATCGCAGCGACGGCCCTCTGTTTGGCGTCGCCGGCGGCTCTCGGATGGATAGCGCACTTCGCGGGTGGCACCAATCGAGGCTGCCTCAAGAATCTCTTGCAAAAGCGGATGGAGTTCGACCTCAGACCGTGCATCAAGACCTTGAACAGCTTGTTCGCGGCGTAGTTCAGCTTCAGCAGATAAAAAGCCTGCTTCCAACACATCTGCAATGTCTGCCACCGACCATTGGTGATGACGAGCCAGATTCCTATCAGTCTGCGTTGACATCCTTGTTCCTGTGCTTTGTAGCTTTGAACTCACCTGATCGAAGGCGATCGATGTACGACCGATAGGTTTTCATCGCAATAAACCCAAAGATCAACATGATCGGAATATTGGCCCAAAGCATCACCCCAGTTCCCAAGGCGGTGAGGTTGTCTAAGTCCTTGTCAGATTCCATGAAGCCTAGCGTTGCTACGATGATCATCGCACAATAGACCACTTTGTAGGGGACCGTCGACCATTCGCCGAGCATGTATACCATGCCCTGTTCCCCGTAATACGACCATGAGATCATGGTTGATATGGCAAAGAGCCAAGCAGCAACCAGGACAAGCCATGTACCGAGGCCAGGAATTGACCGGTCAAATGCATGTGCGGTGAGCGTGGCGCCGGGATACTCCTTGTATACATCTAACGATCTAAAGGTTGGTTTCTCCGTACTGTTGGACTCAAGTGCATTTGGTTCAAAAACCATGGCATGTGTGCCATCTTCCTTCTTAACTACTCGACCTCCAACCCGAACAAGATCGGAGTTGGTGTCTTTGCTTTTGTTGCCGGTATGAGCCACCACGAAGGCGCGATCTTCTTGCTGCCAATTCTTACCTGTCAGTGATTGAGCGTCTTCGGACTTATCTGGCAATGGAACAAACCATGCAACCGAGGGTATGGAGTCGTCTTCGATGGACTCTGGATTGGCAATCTCGGAATTCTTCAGGCTGCTTAGTGGGAATTCACCCTTTTGTCCGACATTCCAAGTACTGGTCGATGCCTCGGCATCAAGTTCAACCATAATGAGTTGTGGTTCATTGACGAGGGTCGCTTCATGGTCTCGATCCCAGGCGCCAGTTGAGAGGATGACCAAAGCTGTAATTGTGCAGACAACCAGCGTGTCAATGAATGGTTCAAGTCCAGCGACCAATGCCTCACGCACAGGTTCGTTTGTCTTCGCAGCACTATGTGCAATTGGTGAAGAACCCTGTCCCGCTTCACTAGAAAAGAGTGCACGCTTCATGCCCCATAAGAACGCGTACCCTGCAGATCCACCAAGGAAGGCCTTGCCAGCTT
>CALCOW010000037.1 GCA_937899935.1 uncultured Phycisphaerae bacterium | reverse complement strand
TGATTCAGAACCCGCCGCAGAATATCAAGAGAGCTTACAGAAGATGGCCGTCGTCGAAGACTTGCTCACCCAGCGTGCGCCCGAAACGACACCTTTGACTGTTTAGATGAGACTACCAAACAGCTTTATGCGATCAGCCGCTCTCGATGACGCTGCAACTGTGCACGTTGTTGAATAGCGATGTAACGGCAGATTTGATCGACTACAAAAGCGCGATGCGATGGATTGAAAGTAAAGTCGAATGTAAATCCAGCATAGGTATGACGGTCTGCTTCCATATGCGTATGAACAAGCTTACTCGTCGCGCAAATCGGCGTACTCAACTCTGGTGGCAATGAAAACCGCAGCCAGAAGACCTTGCGCGTGTTAAGGTGATGTGAATCATCACTTGCAATATGTAAACCCAGACCACCGCCTCCGATATTTACTAATCGTCCAGCGAAGCGTGGGCCAACATCAGGCATGACTTCATCAGGACCGAAAGGTAATTCAATGCGAGGACGCGGAACCACAGAAGTACGTCTTTGCTCCGCCTCAAACTCGATCTCGTTTGCACGCTCGGCAAGCATGACAGACTTTGGATCCAATAGTGGCCAAATCTCTACTTCTGGAAGTACAAGAGCGGCCGTTTCAACGCGATAAAAATTACGCCGCTGACAACGCTCCACCGCTGTGGGCAACTTCAGCCGCAAAGCGGGGATCGTGCGTTTGTCATTAATGGCGTGGGTCACACCACCCATATTCACTGTTGAGAACATCCACCGATTCTGGCCAATAGCCATAATTCCGATCAGTTCAACACCTTCATCGATTTGAAGTTCCTTGCCAAGCGCCATTGGTCTTTCGACGATCATGGCATCACCATCAAGGTGCATTAGTCGTGAACGCCAGATCAGATCCCCACCTCTTTCCGATCCCTCACGGTCGCTAGCAATGGCTAGTTCAATCGAACCATTGCGCTCATTAATCTGTTGCAGGCTCCGACGCCATCCGGTTGTTCTAGATCGATTCGCAGGCACGAGTGGGCTCCCCTTTTTGCAGGTCCTTTTGGACACAGCTTTGGATCGTGGTGGGTGGTGACATAGCAGACCGGGCAAGAACCTGGCCCTTGCCTCTACTCATCAAGACCATCGACGGGTCACCTGGG
>CALCOW010000036.1 GCA_937899935.1 uncultured Phycisphaerae bacterium | reverse complement strand
CACGGCGAAAGCGCTGACGGTGCTGTGCAATTTGAGTACGTCTTGCTTACGGCTGACTTTAGCGAAGGCGACCCCGATGTGCTGAACATCAGCGGTGAGGTCTACGGCCCGATTACACGCACAGGACAATCCTGATAAAAAATCGCATACGGAGGGAACATGCGAAACTCGATCACACTGCCTAAACTTGGCGAAATCAAACTTACCCCGCCCAACTCGATCGTGGCTGCCCACGATGTAGTTGCTGAATACTCAGGCCCAAAAAATCGTGCGAAAATAGTACGCATTGCTGCTGCTGCATTAGGCATTTGCTGGAGCAGGGACAATGCTCTGAAAGCACCAATTTACGACATTGCCTCTGGAGAAATAGTTGCCTACGGTGGCAGCATGCTTGAGTGGCTTATGAAAAAAGATTGCGATCCTTTTTCGATGCTTGACGAGGTAACCCCGCTTTTCGCAGATCTATGGAAAATGCTGCCCAAGGTGCAGGAGGTGGACGAGACAGTCGACTACTTTCCTGACAAGGGGCAGCCTGGACCTGGAGATATTGAAGATCGAACGACAGTGGCGCCGTGAACCTGGCTGGTTCTATACGCTCGACAAGGCAACTCAAGTAAAGCTGATTGCCGCGTACCGAGCAGAGATCACTCCACAAAAAGCGGTAAAGCAGAAACGTTCAGACAAAAAACAGGCTTTGATTAGGCAGAAGGTACAGGCATACGCAGAACGGGACAAACTAAATGGCTGAAATTGGCAACATCAACTTTGACGTAGGCGTAAACCATGCCGGTGCCGTACAGGGCTTCCAGATCATTGGCAGAGCCGTCAATGGCATCGCCAAAGACAGTGAACGGTTTGGCAAGAAATTCAAGAAAGCCGCTAACCAAGTACAAGGCGGAGCTCGCCAAATTGGGTCTTCAGTAACCGAAGGCGCAAACGATGGCATTGAGGGATTAGAAGAGCTTGAGGATGCCGCGCATGAAACCGGGGATGCCTTAGAAGAAACCGCAGAACGCACGGGCATGGCCTTTAGCGAAATGGGCGAGCTTGCTGGTGACTTTGACTCAAGCCTGAAAGCAATGGCCGGTGGCGTTGATCTGGTAAATGAGGAAATGGGCGCACTAATGTCGCAGGTTGGCGATGTTGCTGGTGCGTTTGAAGGCGTGACCCGGATGGCGGGCACGCTCACTAATGCTCTCGACAAGATCGGCAAAAGGGGCATGGTTCTGCTTGGCGGAGTTGGGCTACTTGCTGGTGCTTTTCTCCATTTTAGAAACAGGTCCCAAAAAGCCCGCGAAGCTTTGGAAAAACAGCATGAAGAAATGCAGGCGGGCATACAAGCTTCACGCCAGTATAAGCATGAACTGCAAGGACTAGAAAATGCTGTTGGCCTTTTGGGTGATGCTGAATTTGCAGTAATTGACGCGCGTAAGCGCTCAACTGAATTCATGCAGGAAGAGTTAGATGCTCAACAAGGCAAAAGACAACTCTTGCAAGAAATGCAAAAAGACCTTGAGTCGCTAAAACGGTTTGAGGAGGGTTTTACAAGCGCAGAGGGCATCAAGTTTTTTCAAGACAATATTGCTTCTGTCAAGCTGCCAATACGTGACGTTGGCGAGGCGTTAGACCTATTCAATTCACAAATTGAAAATGGCGAAACTGTCATTGCAAGCAATGGCTTGGCAATGAAGCATTACGGAACCATTGCAACAAGAAACGGTAATGCATTAGCTGCTGTTCGCGAGCAGATTCATATCTTAGAAGGCTCGATGCGATCTTACACATCGCAAATTACCAGCACCGATAAAAAGACCGAAAAGCTAAACCTGCTCATGCAAATTCAAGCTGCTCAGGCTCGCGAGGATGCTGATGAAGTAGCCAACCTTGCTCTAAAACTTGCAGCACTCAATGATACAAACGTTGCCTTAGAGCTTGCGGCTTTAGCGGCAGCTAATGCCATTGCTATTCAACAGGTCCAATTGGCAAACATGGGTCTTGCGGCTCAGCCGGCCATTACTGCAATAAATGCCTATTTTGACACCCTAAAACAAGAGGCCGGGGGCGAAGTTTTTGCTTCTACAATGAGCAAGCTGAGTACTGTTTTGGAGGGAACAGAAGAAGACAGCAACTCAATAACAGGTAGCATCAACGAGCAGACAGACGCTTGGGCCCAACTAAATGACGCTCTTGCGGAACAACAAAGACTGCAAGAAAATGCCAAGCAACTTGTTGCCTTAGAACTTACTGACAGAGATGCAATTGTACAGTCTTACAAAGACCAGCAAAATGACATCAACAAATTGCTGCAAGATGGCCTTGTAACAACTGAAGACTGGCTCAACAAAAGCAGTGAATTGAGCAGAAAAAAAGCCGACGACCTTTTAGCTCACGACATTGCAGTGGCTCAAGGCAGGCTGGACATAGCCAATACATTTGCTAACCAGATACAAACCTTGCTTGACCAAGCGGCAGAACGCCGCACTAATGCTCTTGCTGAGCAAGAAGCTGCCGAGCTCGCCCAAGCTGAGGGCAACGCAGAGGCACAGGAAAGCATTCGCGCTAAATTCGCTGAAAAGCGCCAGGCTGAATTGGGTGACCTGTTTGCGTGGCAGAAAGCAACCCAAATGGCCTCTGCTATCATGAGTGGGGCAAGTGCCGCGATAGGGGCTTTAGCACCGCCACCTATCGGCTTAGGGCCCAATGCTGCCGGCGTTGCCATGGCTGCATTCGTAGGTGCTACAACGGCTTCTCAAGTAGCCCTCATTGCTCAACAGCAACCCACCTTTCACCAAGGCGGCATGATCGGTGGACGTGGTGATCAGCTAATAAATGCACAAGGTGGCGAGGCTGTTCTAAACCAATCTGCTGTAAATTCAATTGGCGGATCTGCTGCAATCGATGCCCTCAACAATGGAACAGGCGGTGGTCAGCCTGTAGTAATTGAACTTACTTACAAGCAGAAGGTGCTTGATCGCGTGGTCGCCGATTCATTGCGAAAAGGCGGCCCCTTGAAATCAGCCCTGAACCAATCCGCTCGTACTGGTAAGCGCGGACGAGTCGGCGGGAGGCTCTAAATGGCTAACTTTCCTAAAACCAACTTTCGCGGCCTACTTCTGCCAGACGGCAAGATTACCGAGGACAACCTGAGCGCGGCCCACTCGTCCTTCTCTCAAGCTGGCCCGTTGCCAGGAATACCCGTACCCCAAGCTGATACAGATACAAACATCGAGGCTACGGGGAGCCAGTCAGCAGGAAAACAGTTGCGGATAGCCACTCAGCGCGGTGGACATCCGGGA
>CALCOW010000035.1 GCA_937899935.1 uncultured Phycisphaerae bacterium | reverse complement strand
TCCGATTTCATCGGGGATTCGATATCGAGCGCCCCAGCGATCTTCTCCCGTGAGCCACTGGTCGCCGTCGGGCATTGGAGCGCCCGCAAAAGCCTGTCCAACAGGATTGATGCGATGGAATTTATTCTGGTTGTAAAAACCATCTTCAACAAGCTCAATAAAGTTGGCCGTTGTATTGGGCGCGTCATCTTCAAATAGCTCGATCACAATACGGCCCTTATTGGTGATCAGCAGCACGCGAGGATTATCGTCGGCCGCAGATTCTTCTGAGCGTCGCGCTGTCTCCTCGTCCCATAGCTCGACCGAAATATCAAGCCTGTTTTTGAGTTGGAGGGCTCTTTTGAGCTCAGCTTCATCACCTTCCGTTTCAGCGATCGCAAGTATTTGGTTGAGTACAGCTTGAGCTTCGGTAAAGCGATTCAGGGAAAAGTAGGCATCTAACTCGGCAAACATCATGGGCAACGTGAGCGTGTTTCCAGATTGAGTGCGGTAGTTTTCTAGCCACTCGAGCACTTCTCGAGATTTGTAGATTCCATTAAGCGTATTGAGTCTGAGTTCTAGGAATCCAGTGTCGTCAGCGTTGGTGGCCATGAGTCTGCTTAGAATGTCTGTGGTGCGTTGTCTGTCACTTCTTTGAGAAAAGTGTTCGAGCCAAGACTGGCGTAATTTGAGGTCATCTGGGTAGGCATTATTGAGCGTTTGATAGGCGTAGAAAATTTGATCTGGAGAGCCTGTGTTTACGTTGTAGTTGAGCCAGTAGTCGGCAAGCTTTCTGTTCTCTGGGGCAGTTCGCCAAAGTGCTTCAGTTAACTCATTGATGGCATCGCTCTTATTGAGCCAGATGGCAAGTTGAATTTGTTGGGCTAATCCTGGCTGGTAGTTTGGGTGAGCAAGATTGAATTGAGACACCTTTTCATAGAGCGCCTCCACGGTAGGGCGGTTGCTTGGTTTCAGTCCACCTTGGCGATCAATGGCATCCCTAAGTCGCGTGAAAGTGTCCTTGAGTTTCGCAAACTGTTGTTTTGCTGAATCTGACGGCGCCGCCGCATCTTGTTGGCGAACGGTGGCTTGGGAATCGGCTGCGGGCGCTTCTTGAAAGAGATGACTGTGAAGTGAGAACAAAAGTGATGAGATCATCAGCAGTGACATGTGGGCGATCCTCTAAGTTTCAAAATATCCGTGACTCGATATTAGGCCTTTGATATCGGAAATGGCGGCTGGTCTGTCGCCGTGAGCCTCTCACTCTATATCTTACGCTCCTGGCCTGAAAGTGAAGGTTGTGATTGCCTAAAGGCGATTGGCGTCGCCTCAGGGAATCTCGGGTCGTCCTCAGAGGGGCGTGTGTTCAGAATGTCGACGGATTGTGTGCAAAGTTAAGCCTAGGCCCTCGGGCGCCATTAAATACGTATTCTGGTCCATCAAGAGAACCTTGATTTCCATCCTGTGTGGAGAACGTGTCTGTTTTGCTGTTTTCTGGTTCCCGTTGAGATAACCTCTGGCCATCGCGTCGTGGTGGATGAATCCATGGCCGTATTACTTCGCCCCCGGAAGGGCTCGGTATGAAGCTCGTCTTCTGCCGGGCCTTTTTATATGGCCCTTGGTTGGTTTTGTCGCCCGATCTCTGGCGCTAAAATACTTCATAAATGAGGAAGAAAGGAACTTGTTTAAGTACAGGAGACCAATTCGATGCTTGGGTTACCGCCGCCAGATCTGTGGCGTGATTGTGATATTGGGCTTGGGAAGCTGTCAGACAACGGAAGAGTCTTTCAGCACACAAGTCGTGAGCATGGTCGCTGTGGGGCCCGCTATTCAAGTCGATACCGCCAATCACATCGTCACCTTAGAGGGTGTTTCCTGCCTGCAGTCTGGATGGTTAGAGCAGATCGTTTGTGGCGTTGGCACGCGTGAGCACGAGTCTTTGGTCGCCACCCCAGCCAGGGCGAGTGATCTTCATGCGGCGCTCTTGCTGGCTGGTTTTAATCACGGCCAACCTGGGCACTGGATGGCTGCTTCTGATGACGATCAGTTGATTGCTGTCGCCCCGACCGGAGATCGACTTGAGGTTTCCTTTTCATGGATCGATGTTGATGGCCAGCAAAAAGAGCAGCCCATTTCTCAGTGGATTGCAGAGGCCTCTGATCGGCCGACTGGGCATCAGTGGGTTTTTGCCGGTTCCCAGCTAGCCCCAGCACCTGGCCAAACCAATGGGCCGGACATCTATTATGCAGACGTTTCTGGATCAATCGTTGGTTTGGTGACCTTCGGGGATGAAGTCGTGGCACAGCAGTTGGTTGTCCCTGATCGTATTGAGGTGGCAGCGCCCCGTTGGTCGGTCAATGAAGAGCTTGTTCCAGATCCTGGCACGCCAGTTACGGTGATTTTTCGGGCTGCACCACCGGGTCGCTAGTTGCCTGTTCTGTCGCTCGCTTGGTCGACAGTCTTCTGGCGGCGCACAATGCGATCGCCAATGCATCAGCAACATCGGGTGGACTTGGCGGTTCGGGAAGGCCAAGCTGGTCTGCGACCGCTCGCTGTATCTGGGCCTTGGTGGCGCGGCCGTTGCCCGCGATTGCCTTTTTTACTGCTGGTGCCGTCAATTCATCAAATGCAAGACCATGGGTTTGGCCTGCAAGGAGCACAACGCCCCGTGCGTGTCCCATGATGATGGCAGTTTTCACCTGACGAACATGCGAAAAGAGTGTTTCGACCACCATCAGGTCTGGTTTAAGATCATCCAAAACCGTGTTCAAATCATCGCTCAGTTGCTTGAGCCTGTAGTTCATCGAACGAGAGGCCGTCAGTTTGATGGCGCCGCCTTCAACAAGACGAGGTTCAAGAGCTCCATCGTCAAGATCAAGACACCCATAGCCAGTAATCACAAGTCCGGGATCAATACCAAGCACACGAGTGGTCATCGATTAAGATCCGATGTCAGTGGTGGGGCTTTGGAATGAAGGTCGTTCAATGTGTCACGGTCGATGAGGCCATCCTTGAGATGAATGGACCGCTGGCATCGTTGTGCAACACTGTCATCATGCGTCACGGTCAAGATCGTCATGCCCTGGTCATGTAATTCGTCGAGCAACTTGAGAATAGCCATGCCGGTTTTGGAGTCAAGATTGCCCGTTGGTTCATCAGCAAGAACCATGCTTGGACTTGTGACGAGCGCTCTGGCAATAGCAACGCGTTGTTGCTGGCCTCCGGAAAGTTCCCTGGGTCGGTGCGTGAGTCGGTTGCTCAGGCCTACTTGATCAAGGTGCTTCATGGCGAGTTGCCTTCGCTTTTGGCGAGGCATGCCTTGGTAAAACAGAGGCACTTCTACATTTTCAAGAATGCTCATTTCACTGATGAGATTGAAGGCTTGAAAGATGAATCCAATTTTCTGGCCTCGGATGCGGCTGAGCTGTTGATCATCGAGTGTTGAGATTTGCTCTCCATCAAGCTCGTAGAAGCCATTGGTAGGCTGATCAAGGCACCCCAAGAGATTCATGAGAGTGCTCTTTCCAGATCCTGATGGTCCCATGATCGCCACGTATTCGCCTCTTGCAATGCTCAGATCGATACCACGCAAGGCTTCAACGAGGATCTCGCCATCCGGACGGAAGTAGGTCTTGGTGACCTTCTGAAGTTGAATCAGGGGGTGTTGAGGCATGATTGGTCTCAGTCGATAGTCTCATTGTATGCGGATGGCTCGAGAGGGTTCAGCGAAGGTGGCTACACTGCTCAGGCAATGACTGTGACAGATCAGAAAAAGTTCGAAAGCCTCTGTGGCCCGGGCAACCTGGTTGCGATCCATCGGCAGATCACGAGTGATCAGTTAACGCCGGT
>CALCOW010000034.1 GCA_937899935.1 uncultured Phycisphaerae bacterium | reverse complement strand
CATCGAGCGTCAAGACCTTGGTCTTTGACCTCGGTCGCGTCAAGTTTCTAAACAGCATGGGCCTGGGGATGCTGATCGAAATGCGCGGCGAAGCCCATCGACTTCAGCTGGCGACAGGAATGGTCAACGTGAACGATGATTTAGCTCGCGTGATTAAGACGATGAAAATCCATCGACTTATCCCGATTTGTAATACAGCCCGCAAGCTCCAGCGTTTGATGGCGGCCTAATACCAAGCGAGTTATTGATCGCGCATTGGAATTTGTACGTCCTGCTGATCTGCAACTCTCTCTGCGAGTTCGTAGCCCGCATCAACGTGACGAAGAACGCCCATCATGGGGTCGTTTGTAAGCACTCTCTTAAGTCGACTGGCTGCTTCGTCGGTTCCATCGGCGACAATCACGAGACCTGCATGTTGGGCAAACCCAATACCAACGCCACCGCCATGATGAAAGCTCGTCCAGCTCGCACCACTGGCGGTGCTCACTGCGAAGTTAAGAAGGGGCCAGTCGCTAATCGCATCGGACCCATCGAGCATACCTTCAGTTTCACGATTCGGAGAGGCAACTGATCCACAGTCCAGGTGATCGCGACCGATCACAAGAGGCGCACTGACCTTGCCCGTGGCCACAAGATCGTTAAAGGCCAGGCCAGCTTTATCACGTTGCCCGAGACCCAACCAACATATTCGGCAAGGCAACCCCTGATACGCAACGCGCTGCTGGGCCATCTCAATCCAACGCCTCAGAGCAACATCTTCAGGAAACAACTCAAGAATGACATCATCAGTTGCTTTGATATCTGCCGGATCACCAGACAACGCTGCCCACCGAAATGGTCCACGCCCCTGGCAGAATTGAGGGCGAATGTATGCTGGCACGAAACCCGGAAAAGCAAAGGCATCAGCAAAGCCATTGTCCAACGCTCGCTGTCGAATGTTATTGCCGTAGTCAAAGGTGCGTGCCCCTTGCCGCTGCAAATCAACCATCAGTCGAACATGCTTCTCCATCGTATCCATCGACTCTTGCGTATACCGTGCTGGATCCTCTTGGCGAAGCACATCTGCTTCGGTGCGTGTCAGACCAGCCGGGTAGTATCCTGCGAGCGGATCATGCGCGCTTGTTTGATCGGTCAACGTATCCGGAACAATACCTCGCTCTTTAAGCCTCAAAAGCAAATCAACCGCATTTCCAAGCCAGCCGATCGAAATCGCCTGTTTCTCTTGCTTGGCTGATACCGCCCGATCAATAGCACGATCAAGATCCTCAGTAATCTCATCGAGATAACGATCATGAACGCGTTTATCCAAACGCTCTTGGCACATCTCAGCAATTAAACATGTGCCTTCATTCATCGTGATCGCAAGAGGCTGCGCACCACCCATGCCGCCACATCCTGCGGTGACATTTAGAGTGCCAGCCAAAGTTCCACCAAAGTGTTCTCTGGCACATTGTGCATAGGTCTCATAGGTACCCTGCAAAATACCTTGCGTGCCAATGTAGATCCATGATCCCGCGGTCATCTGACCAAACATAATCAGCCCACGAGCAGCAAGATCATCAAAATGTTCCTGTGTTGCCCAGTGCGGAACAAGATTAGAGTTTGCAATAATCACGCGCGGCGAATCGGTTGTGGTCCTCACGATGCCCACTGGTTTGCCAGATTGAACCAACAATGTCTCATCAGGCTCTAGCGA
>CALCOW010000033.1 GCA_937899935.1 uncultured Phycisphaerae bacterium | reverse complement strand
AAACATCATGAGAGCGAGATCGTATGGTGACTTCTTCATGTGTGAAGAGTACTTCCGCAACATCACCAATCGGCCAGTCGAGCACTTCAGCTAAGTCAACGACGTAGTCGAGTTTTGGATTTCCGCTAGCTGGTACCAAGTTCGCTGGATCACGGCCCAGTGCTTTGGCTAGTTCCTTTCGAGTCCAACCCTTGTATGCCTGAGCTAGATCTAGTAATCGCTCTAAGCGGTGCTTCCTTGTTTCTTCTTGAAGTTCTATGCCCATCCTTGTCACCTCGCTTTCTTTCCCGTTTCTTGCAGCTGCTTAGACCGTGGGTTTCCAAGGTCTATCAATGCATAAGCGTGACGGTCTTATGGTCATTGCTGCACTCTTCTTCTTCGGCACCCTCTTTCTGTTTATGGAACTTATGTCAATACGCATGACTGCCATTGATCACAAACTATTCCACTGCAATAGGATCTGTGATATTCACGTTACAAGTCCTAAAAATTGCGAAAACGCAATCCAGTGGCTTTTTGCAACCCGAGAGTGGTTTTTTGTTTTCACAAAAAGAGGTCGTTAATCGGATTTGGTGGTGCTGCGGCCCCGAAAATGCCTGCCTTGTTCCACCTGATACCCCCAACCTGGAGATGCTGGTCGATGGTCATCTGGATTGCACCTTTTGCGATAAATCTCTCGAAGACAGACTTTCCAAGTACGCCCACGCCAGGGGTCCCGGAAATTGAGGTGGCTGAGGTCTCTCTTGGCGGGCCATCAAGCCCTACGAAACTCGTCAATAGCTACCAAGAGCCTAGGTTTATGCATGGTTGGTGTGAGCTTCAGACCCAAAGCGGCCTATGTCGTACATCAGCCACACTTTCAGGGGCCCCGATTCTTGATTGGCCGATCAGTCAAGGTCTGGCCGGTCAAGTACAGCTTGAGATTGATGTGCCAGCTAGCTGGCGATTCCATGAAAATGAAGAGCAACATTGCCATTTCCAGATAACGCGATTTATAGGATCACCAGCACAATTACTTGGCAGTCTTGCATCTCATCCCGTGGAACGATTGAGATTCTCTCTCGAGGATATGCCAATTGAGATAAGACCGTCCTTCAAGGACCAATTGGCACTTCTAGTGATCGGGGATGCTGAATATCTCATACTGACAACGCCTCGCATGCCAGGGGATCGTGCTTACCGTCGTATTGCAAGGCAACTTGTTCTCAATAAAAAACTTACCAAGGAAAATTCCTCAAAGCATCATCTATTTAGTGAGCTCTGAGGCGATCATGCGAAGTCCCTGATTTCGCAATAAGACATCTTTCGGGAGTTTGGCGAGCGTCTGCAGGCGCTTGTCTGCTCCCCTTCAAAGGGCTGATCTATCACCTTTGTAGTGGAGAAGCTGTCACTTGCCACATCCTCTCACGCTGACCCAGTATTACTAGCGTCGGGGTGTGGCGCTTCAAGTTCGGTCTTATTGAGAACGTTCTGATACGTGGAAAGGGGGTCTCGGTTCTGTAGCCAATGGGATCCTTTGTGGCTTTCCTGTGTTCCTGGTGTTTTCGACCCAAGACTCGCATCGGGCCGCTTTCAAAGTCAAAAAAGAAGCCTCCTTCGATCTCATGCATGACTTTGTGTGTGATAAGAGAAGATCACACCATGATATGCGTTGGCAGGCAGCAGAAAGACTCAAATGTGTCCTCATGAGGAGAGAGGCTACAAGCGTAGCAAGTCAGATTTTTAGTTGAGGTTGGAGCCATTTGGTTCTGATCGAGCAGGATTGAGGTCCTGTTTTATCTTGCTCTTCCTCCCCTCCTTCGCCGCCTCGGACATTGTCCGAGGCGGTGAGCTTTTTGAGTGCAACGAGTTGCTGTATGGGGCTTTTAGTCAGAGCCATAGAGAAGGCACGGGCCTTGTTCGGTCTGGAATATCGATCAGCGGCGAACTTCTACACATTACGTACAATGGGGGTCGGGCTAGGGAAGGAGCATGGTAAAGATATGTGTCGATGGCTGGCTTACATTGGATCACCGATCTATATGGAATCGCTCCTTATTCGGCCAGTGCACTCTCTTATTAATCAAAGCATCGATGCGCAGCGGTCAGTGTATGCAACCAATGGAGACGGATTTGGCATCGGCTGGTTCGATGGGCGTCCTGAACCAGGACAGTACCGCGACATAACGCCTGCTTGGCACGACCAGAATCTCCGTGATTTGTCCAAGCATATTCGCACCAGTCTATTTTTTGCACACGTGCGTGCAGCAACATCGACGCCAGTGCAGCGAACCAACTGCCATCCTTTCAAGCATGGTCGTTGGCTGTTTCAGCACAATGGTTCCATCGGAGACTTCGAAAAAATCAAACGCGAGTTAGATTTCTCTATTCATAGTGATCTGTATCCGTTTATGCAGGGATGTACAGATAGTGAAACCATGTTCTATCTGGCGCTCACACATGGACTCGAATCTGATCCAGTCAAAGGTCTGCACGGGATGGCCAGCGCGGTCTGTCGTGCTCGAGAAAAAGCTGGTATCGAAGAACATTTTCGAATGACCGTTTCTGTTTCAGATGGCGAGCATGTCGTCGCAGCACGTTTTTGCGCTGGTGGAGAGGCACCATCCCTTTATCACAGCCGATCTGAGAAAGCGCTCCATGAAGTTTGCGAGGATGCCAAAGAAGACGCTTCACAAGGGGTTTTGATCCTGTCCGAGCCTCTTGATGATGTCAGCGAACACTGGGAGCCTATTGAAGCAGGTACGATCCTCACCGCTCATCACAAGGGCGTTACGACGGAGGCCTTCGCTCCAGCATAGGCACACTGCATGCATCAAACTGCGGACAACCCAAACCAAAAGGCGCTAAGCCCATTCGTTCTATCGATGATGATCACCGCGATCGTCATTGGTCTTGAGGGGCTTCCAGACATGGCCTCTTACGGTCTTAGCCTGGTGACGTTTTATATCTTCTTCGCCATCGTTTACTTCATACCGATCACACTTGTCACGGCCGAGCTGGGTGCAGGCTGGCCAGGCCGCGGTGGCATTTACTTGTGGATCAAGACAGGGCTTGGCAAGCGTTTAGCGTTTTTAGGTGTGTGGTGTCAGTGGATGCAGGTCGTCGTTTGGTATCCGAGCGTACTTGCTTTCGCAACGGCTGCGATTGCGTACATGATTGATCCAGAGCTTGCTTCGAAGCCGTTTTTTCTTGTGCCGGTCAGCTTAGTTGTATTCTGGGTGGCAACCCTTTTGAACTTCCGTGGCCTTCATTGGAGCGGCATTTTGACCACCATTGGTCTTTATGTCGGAACACTTTTTCCGTTGTTACTGATCATCATTATGGCCATCTACTGGTTAGCCAGTGGACACACATCTCACACAGCGCTTGAGCCGAAATATCTCATTCCAGACATCTCTAGTGTTGGCAAGGTGGTCATGGTGTTGATGGTGTTCTCGTTCCTCTCCGGCCTGGAAGTTAATGCGGTTCACTTCCGCCGTACAGAGCGTCCGAAGAAGTCAATTCCGCTCGCGGTCTTCATCTCCTTCGTCATTATTCTGTCTGTTTCAATTCTCGGAGCACTGGCTGTTGCGATTTTTGTTTCTCCAGAAAACCTTGAACTCCAGTCGGGGCCACTGCAGGTTTTTGAAGCCTTCTTTAGTGAGTTTGGTTTCGAATGGGCATTGCCGGTGCTGGCTGCTTGTGTAGCTATTGGAGCCATTGGTCATATCATTGTCTGGATCATCGGTCCGACAGAAGCATTGTCGGTGGCAGCGCATGATGGTGTCGTTCCACCCTTTTTGCAGCGACGAAACCAAGCTGGTGTTCCCGTGGCAATGCTCTTGGTACAGGGACTTGTCGTGACGATACTGAGCATTGTGATGGGTACCATGAACATCAACGCAGGCTTTGCGATTGTCACCTTAGTTTCCGGAATGGTTTATCTGGTGATGTATGCATTGATGTTCATTGCATGTCTTGTGCTGCGATACAAGCATCCAGATGTAGAACGTAGCTACAAAATACCGGGGGGATGGTTTGGTATTTGGCTCGTCGTTGGTGTTGGCACCATCACCTGCATCATTGGCATTGTGTTGAGTTGTTTCCCCCCCGACGCCACAAGTGAAAAAGACTTCATCGAAGCTGCTGGAAGTAACTGGAAATCGCTTTGGGTTCTTTACACGGTGCCAGCATTCCTGATCATCATTGTTGTGCCGTTTATCATCTACGCCTTTCGTCGCCCACATTGGGCGCCGCCCGAAGAGCTCTTGGGGCATGAAGAAGTCGAGACCTCAGCCCATGAGATGGAAATTCATTAGGGGTGACACACCGCACTTTTGCTCGGGCTTGAGGGGTTGTTCTGGCTCCCTGCGGGCCTCGATGGTGCCCTCAAACTGAATTCGAGATCGCGCTGCTGGACGATCTGTAGGTACCCTTGAAAGTGGGTCCTATCACCCCGTAGTCAGCATTATCTGGCATTAAAGAGGCCTCAGGAAACCGATTAGTTCGTTTCTGCGGACAATTAGGTGGATTTCCAGCTGACAGCTGCG
>CALCOW010000032.1 GCA_937899935.1 uncultured Phycisphaerae bacterium | reverse complement strand
TCCCCCCGATCATGCTGCTTTGGTTCTTCCTGTATTTCATAATGGCCTATTTCCTATTGGCTGCATTCATGGCTGCTATTGGCAGTGCCGTAACAGAGTTGCGCGACGCCCAGGCCCTTTTAGGGCCAGCGACGATCATTCTTCTGATCCCTCTGTTCTTGTGGATGCCAATCAGCGAGGCCCCAAACGGCTGGCTGGCGGTGATCACCAGCTATATTCCACTGCTCACACCATTTGTCATGATTCTGCGAGTTGCTGGAAGCACCGAACCGATTGCCCTGGGAGAGATTATTGCCACCTTGGTGGTTGGCTACTTGTTTGCAATTGTGATGGTTTGGGCAGCCTCCAGGGTCTTTAGAGTGGGTGTCCTCATGCAAGGTAAGGCTCCATCACCAATGGAGATCATTCGCTGGATACGATATCGCTAGGGCTATTTATTGGCCTAAAAATGCTGGTCTTGCAGACAGAAGCGGCCCTTTCGGGTACAAAACAGCCAGATCCCAGTTTTGGCATCGAAACATCAATCAGTAGGCTCCAGCCGAAGGAATCGAACCCTTCTGTTCTGTCGCTCGTCTCAAATGCTAGTTGGGGACAAAAAGCCGGTTTTTTGTCCCCTAGAACCTGGTTACGACAACTAAGCACTATCCAGCAATCCCTCCCGGATGACAAGATCTGATCATTGAGCCGCTCTGCTCACTACAAAGCTATTCATTTGCCGATTCTCTGCATAAGAAACCGTATTTGGACGTTGAACAGCCACGGTCGGGGTGATGTCTATCTTTGGGGGGCCCTGGACCATCAACGTCCTCCACATAGCCAAGGAGAGCAAGAGGTGATTCAGCAGTTGAATAATCCACTTTTGCAATACATTGCGAGTCTTGCTCCTGGTCGATCTCAATACTGCTTAGCAGCCAGCCCAAACCGTCATACCTCAGATGTGAGGCAGGAGGTCATTCAATGAAAACAAGTAAACACCCCAAACGTTCTCTCGGCGGACTTCTCAGAGCAGGTTGCTTACTCGCTACTACAACACTCATGCTGTCATCGACCATCGCTCATGCCCAACTTGGTGAAGCAACAAGTATCGCTCGCGCAATGCGGCCAGAATACATGACACGCGATGTACAGATCTTCGTTGAGGGTCTACAGCTCGACGCGAGCCAGGCCTTGATTGTTGAGACACTCTTTGACGATTACAACGATGCCTTTGAGCTTGGCTTGGAGGGAATGTCGAGTCAAATCGAAGGCATGCGCGACCAAATCATGGAAATGAAAGACGATCAAGATCGTCTCTTGGACCTCGTTTTGGCACCAATCTCGCAGTGGCTTATTGAACGAGATGCCTTAGGCGAAGAACTTCTCAGCAATGTGCAAGTGATACTCGTTCCTTACCAGATTGAGCTTTACCCTGAATTTGAACAACGACTGTATCGGGAAAAGCACCTTCATGAGGGACGCTTCTCTGGTGAAAGCACCGATCTAATTCGTCTCTATCGAGACATGCAACTTGATCGTCAGCATCAGGAAGAAGCAGATCTTGTTGTAGAACAATATGGCCATAAATTACATGACGCGCTTAAACAGAGAACGAAAGCGCTCTATGGAAAACCTTCTGATATTAAACGCCTGATGAATCCGACTGCTCGAGATGCTGAGCAGAATCTTATTGAGATTGATGAGATCTCGAGACTGCGAGTTCAAGTTCGTGACATCAATGACGAATATGCACAACTCATCTCACAAACGCTGCCCCCAGCAGAAGGCGAGGCGTTTTACGAATCGGTCATGAAAAGCAGCTATCCACGTGTTTACAGACCCACTGCCGCTCAACGTATTTTTGAAGACGCCATTCTTCGTGAAGATCTCGACACCGATCTTGTAATGGCTATTGCAGATCTGATGGAGCAATACCTTGTTGAGCTCGAAATTTCGAACATCAACCTGCTTGACGCAATACGAAGTGACGAGCCAAAGAAACCCGACTGCTGAGATCGCCATGTTGCGTCGCAACGGCGAACCGGTGCCTCGGCAAACGATAGACGACATACGGAATGCCATCCGTAAACGCGATGAGCTCTCACGCCAATACATCTCTCAACTGCGATCTCTGCTCTCGCCCCAGCAATTTGCTGAGCTGCCAGGAGCACGGCGATGGATTCCTCGTGAGGAACGCCGAGTTGCCCCGGTGCCAGTCAAGGACAAGAATGGGATTACCAAGAACTCAAGCTCCATGCAAAATGGAGACATAAGTTCTCCTGGCGACAATTCAAATTCTCCGCTGGGCCAAAACGGAAGAATGACCGTCGACTCAGAAAAGGACAAAAAATCCAAAGGCAGCAACGATGATTCAAACAACGAAAAAGACCAAACCGAAACAGGAAACGCTGAAGACAATAGCTAACCGATCGTTTTTCAATAGAGACCAATGACTGAACAACAATCAACAACTGATCCGACTGATCTTTCATCGAGCATCGAAAACGGCTCGCTTCCCACTTCGGGAGAGACCGATGCGATGCGTAAGCGTTGCGAGATATTTGGAATTGAATGGGCAGAAGACAGCCCAGAACCGTCTGTTGAAGCGGTTGCACTGATCAGTGCGGATATTGCAGTGCGTTTACGTGTGGTGCCACTTGCCGTCTTTGATGATGGCCGCCTCCAGGTCGCCATGATTGACCCTCTTGATATCACCGCACTTGACGAGTTAACGGCTTTGGTAAGTCGACCAGTCGTCAGAGTTGGAATGGACGGCAAGTCTTTTGCTGAACTCATGCGGAGCCATTATGGCACCACGGCAGCTCGTATTGCAGAGAGTCTTGCTGATGAGGATTCTGACCGAGACTCAATGCTTGATCACAATCTCGATGCCATCGAGGCTGATGACCTACACCGCATGGCTGAACAGCCAACATTGGTCAACTTAGTCAACTTGTTGCTTCTTGAGGCGGTACAGTCACGCGCCTCAGACGTCCATGTGGAGCCATTTGAGAGCGAGCTTAAAGTTAAATACCGTGTGGACGGCGTCCTTGTTGAACAGCCGCCACCACCAAAAAATCTTCAGCCAGCAATCATCGGACGTATTAAGATTATGTCCGGCATGAACATTGCCGAACGGTATGTGCCACAAGATGGCCATATCACACTTCGATTCGAAGGTCGCAAAGTCGATATACGGGTTTCAACTGTTCCGACACTTTATGGCGAGTCGGTCGTCATGCGTATTCTTGATAAGAGTACGCAGACACTTGATCTCAGAGCTCTCGGCATGGGTGAGTCACTCATGGAAACCGTTGACCTGTTAATTGCCAAGCCGCATGGACTGGTGCTCGTAACTGGCCCAACTGGCTCCGGCAAGACGACCACACTCTATGCGGCCCTCACCAAACTCTATGATCCGCGGAAGAAGATCATCACGATTGAAGATCCGGTGGAATATGAACTTGCGGGCATCAATCAAATGCCTGTCAATCCGAAGCGAGGCTTGAGTTTTGCCACTGGCCTTCGAGCGATCTTGAGACAGGATCCAGAGGTTATTTTTGTGGGCGAAATCCGAGACGGCGAGACTGCAGATATTGCTATTCGATCCGCTCTCACCGGCCACTTGATCTTCTCAACTATTCACACCAACGATGCCATTAGCTCGATCGGCCGACTGGTTGATATGGGCGCTGAACCCTACTTGGTCGCCTCTGTTATTGAAGGACTCTTGGCCCAGCGGCTGGGACGCAAGCTATGCCCGCACTGCAAAGAAAAGGTTCCGATGCCAGAGGAAATTCAGCATCGATTGGCCCCCGACGAACTTGATCGCTTTGATGGCATGTGTCACAAAGCGATTGGCTGTGAAGAATGCGGAAAATCTGGCTTCTATGGTCGCATTGGTTTCTTTGAACTTATTACGATCTCAAGTCAATTAAGACGTGCTATTGCTGACAACAAACCAACGGCCGAGTTGCGAAAGCACTTGGGTGAACATTTTGTCCCAATGCGTGAGGACGGCATTCGTCGTGCGATCGAAGGCGTTACAACGGTTGAGGAAGTCCTCAGAGCAACCCAGGATACTGAGGATATCTAAGAAGAAATTATGCCAAAGTTTGCCTACGAAAGTCGAACCAATTCAGGAGACCAGCGCAGCGGCGTACTGGAAGCTGATAGCCGCGCCGATGCGGTACGCGTTCTGACTGGCCGAGGCGAAACAGCGCTCTCGATCAAACAAACCCGTTCGCGTTCTTCCAGTCGAACGGCGGGCGTCAGCAGCACCCTACAGAAACGCAACTCAAAGCCCTCTCTGTCACGCGCCGAAACGGCGACCTTCATTCGTGAACTGGCCACCGCACTCGAAGCGGGTCTCCCGTTGATGCAAGCGCTACGGACCATACGGGAACAGGCCGCCGGAAAAGCCCTTCCTGTGATACTCGATTTTCTAATTGAGCGTGTGGAGGCTGGTGAACAGCTCCATCAGGCTGCCCTTAAATATGGCGCGCCATTCGATGAGATGATTGTTGGCATGTTGCGAGCAGCGGATGCTTCTG
>CALCOW010000031.1 GCA_937899935.1 uncultured Phycisphaerae bacterium | reverse complement strand
TTTTTGGTCTTCCGCACTTCGTTCAAGTCGTTCAATGTTAGGAAATCCGCCTTGGCCCGCTAACACGACCGATGCTTGATGTTGGGCAGGTAAGAAACCACTCGAAAAACAATCGAGTCCACCTGGAGGCGTCAAGCCACCGTTGAGTACCACGAATTCGGGAAGATCTTCATTTGCTCGTCCGAGACCGTAGCTGGCCCAGGCGCCCATACTTGGTCGTCCGGCAATACCCATGCCTGTGTGAAGGAAATAATTTGCATTAGTGTGTTCTGAGAAGTTCGATGTCATCGATCGAATAATACAAAGGTCATCAACGCACTCAGCCACGTGAGGAAAGAGATCGCTGACAGGAATTCCCGATGCACCGTACCTTCGAAAAGCCCAGGGAGAGCGAAGAGTTGTGCCATTGTCGTTGAATTGTGTGCGCTCCATCTCCATGGCGAAGGGCTTACCATGATCTCGCCACAACCGAGGTTTCGGATCGAAAGTATCGACCTGAGAGGGGCCTCCATCCATATAGAGAAAGATCACACTCTTGGCCCCTGACGGTCCATTGGTAAGTAGTGGGGCATGAGCACGATGTCCATCAGCAACTGCTTGATCGCAGAGCAGTCCCGTTAAAGCTACAGCTCCAAATCCATGAGCACACTGGCTAAGCATGGCGCGTCGAGAATACTCTTGATGATGAAAGCGTCTGCAGTGAGCCATATACAATTATTCCCTTTCAGTTTGACTACTGTATAAAGAGAAATTCCTTTGTGTTCAGTAGGGCATGTCCAAGTGTAGCCCAAGGCGCTGGATCTGTATCTAGATCGGCCTCTTGATTGGTCGCAACCTCTACCACGAAAGACATAGCGCGGTCGAGTTCTTGTGTTGTCGGAGGTCGGGCATAGGCCTGCAAGTACATTGTCTGAACGCGGTCCTGTCGACTGTCAGGCATCGATCTGACGATGGCCTCGCCCCAGCGTTCAGCTTGCTCCCGAAGAAAAGGTCCATTCATAAGTGCGAGTGCTTGAGCCGGAACGTTGGAATTCCCGCGGCGTCCGACGGACGTACAGGCGTTTGGCACATCAAAAGCAAGCATAGATGGAGGTAGAAAATTACGTAGCACCGCTAAGTAAATGCTACGACGCCCTTCACCATCCAGTGGTCCACTCTTCCCCGGACGACCACGGCCCGTCATAAAAGAGGTGAGATGCGTGGGTACCGGCGGTCCATACATGGTGGTATCGAGCTGGCCGCTGATCGCTAGCACAGTATCGCGAATTGACTCCGCATCAAGACGATGCAGCGGGAAGTGGTGTAGAAGTCGGTTGTCAGGATCGATATCGCGTGCTCTCGGATCATGCTCTATGGCGGCCATTTGATAAGTCTTCGAGAGCATGATGTTTCGAATCAGACGCTTGATAGACCAGTCCTCCATGAAGTCTATAGCAAGGGCGTCAAGAAGCTCTGGATGCGACGGAGACTCGCCCATGGCGCCAAAGTCGCTCGTGGTTCTGACCAAGCCTTGTCCGAAAAGATGGTGCCAAACGCGATTAACGTGTACTCGTGCGATCAAGTGAGATGCATGGGAGAACATATCATCTACCAAGTCCAATCTGCCTGACCCAGTCGATTTGATAGGTTTACCACCAAGTGCTTGTATAAAACTCCGCGGAGCAGCCCCGCCATTGTCACGATGATCACCACGTACAAAAATGTACTCATCCATTGGCGATCCATCTTGTATCGTCAGCGCCCGCAGTGGCCTCGGTAATGATTCTACGAGCTTGGATATTTCTGCCCGGCTCTGCGTGATCTCAGAATCATCAAACTCTTCAGCGAACGTAATCGGAGCTGTGGCTATGTTCTGGTCTTCTGTAGGGCTGGTCTCTGAGAGCCAAATCCTATCGACGGCCAAAAAACCTTCTGGTGCGTCATCGATGAGTTCGATGTGTGCATGGTGGCCAAGATATCGAGTGACATCTTGGGAGATCGTTGTCCAGCCATCTTTCTCAGGAACGCTTACTTGTTGCGACATTCCTTCGAAGAGAAGAGGGTTATGGATGTCCATTCGGTATCCATCAATGATCAGTCGAATCTGTCCTCCGTGCCCACGAACACGATAGTTTACAAATGGCAGGGCGAGTTCGAAGGTCGGTGACGCGAATCGCCCCTCGAGCTTCGATGAGAGAACGCCACTATCAACCATGGTTCTATCAACCCTTGAAGATCCTTCTGTGCGCCCAGACCAATGCCCTATGGGATGTGGATTGCCCACAAAAGCGTGCCCGCTTTCATACCACTTAGGTTCAGTCGTGTCGAAGTCAGCAATCACAATGTCACCAACGTCGTATGAGTGATCATCTGTATCAGCATCAGGCAGGATCTGTGTAGATGTATCAATAGTGCTGTTTACATGATCATGTACTGACATGATCTCAAGAATGGTCTCTTGAATGGTGGCGTTTGGATCTAGGTAAGCCAAGTTCTCTCGTGAGCTACGAAGGAATCCAGCCAGTGCGTAATAATCCTTCGTCAAGAAAGGATCGAACTTGTGATCGTGGCAACGAGCACAACTAATGGTGACACCCAAGAATGCTTTGCTCATGGTGTCAATCTGATCATCGTATCGGTCTGCCTGATCGAGGCGTACGTCGACGGGGGCGTGCACAGCTTGGCCTAAATACCAAGCGCCTGTTGCAAGCACAGATTCATTGGTTCTACGCTGCGGATGCATACGTGGATTGCTTACTAAGTCACCGGCAATATGCTCACGGACAATTTGGTCGTATGGCAAGTCATCATTTAATGCCCGAATCAGATAGTCTCGATAGCGCCATGCGTATGAAATCGGATAGTCAAATTCATGGCCATAGGATTCAGCATAGCGCATAAGGTCTAGCCAATGACGGGACCATTTCTCGCCATAGGCAGGGGAATCAAGCAGCTCATCGATCAATCTGTTATACGCATCAGGCTCTGGATTTGAAATAAATGAGTCGATCTGCTGTGGTGTTGGTGGTAATCCAATGACCGCAAACATCGCGCGTCGCATGAGCATTGCTTTGTCTGCAGGTGGTGCGGGACTCAGCCCAGACGACTCAAGCCCATTTAGAATCCATGCATCCACGCCGCTTGTTGGCCACGAAGTGTCATCAACATAAGGTGTGTCGTTCTTGTTTAGAGTGTTCCATGCCCAATGTGTATCGTAGAAGGCCCCTTGGTCTATCCACGCGGTAAGAGTTGCGATCTCTTGTGGGCTGAGTCTAGGGCGATCGATTGGCGGCATACGAAACTCGTCTTGCCTTTTCACAAGCTTAATCAAGAGACTTTTGGTTGCCTCTTCCGGCCTTATCGCTGCAGCACCGAATCCGGGTCGTTTCGCAGTGGCAGACTCTCGCACATCCAGGCGAAGCTCACCTTGGCGTGTTGTGTGGTCAGGACCATGACACAAATAGCAGTGCTGGGCAAGGATTGGTTTTACATCCCGGTTGAAGTCAATGTCATGCTCAGGATCTGCTTGTGCAGGCAGGACGAAGGAACCACTAGCGATCACGAGCAAGCCGAAAGCGAAGGATCGTATTGAGCAACATCGAGCCGAGACATACTTTTCGTCTGAGGCGAACATCTCATCGATCTCCCAGTCAGAAAGTATATCGCAGGTGGATTCGATTCCTACTATGAAATGTGCGGGATAGCGCGCTGTGCGTCCTCAATGAGCGGCGTAACACTGATAGGGGATCCGACCGCACGTTTCATCCACAAATCAGGCGTCACTCGACCAATCGAGCATATGCGTTTCGTCTCAGCAGCGAGGTCTTTCCCCTGCATGTGAGACCGGACTTGATGGCTGATGATATGACCAATGGTGTAGTCACAAAGATAAAGAGGTGTCATGATCATATGTTGGTAGGCGGCAAGAATTGCATAGTCATCAGGACCATAATGCTCTTCAAAGAATTTGCTCCAAACATCATTGGCAATCGAAATGGTCTGCGCGCGAGCTTGTTCGGGAGTCGCTTGTGGATGTTGATAGAGCCATCGCCATAAGTAGAGTTCCACCAAAGATGGACCAGCAATCTGGCATGCCATGAGCATTGTTTGTGCGGCATCAGAAAGGAACTCATTGCCACTGACTTCGAGTCCAATCACTTTTCTCGCGAGAGATTGGTAGAGGAATGCAAAGGCTTCAGTACATGCGGTGTTAGGCACGTTGCGCAGTGCTGGCCGAGGCGCCCAGTTACTCGATATCAGTTGCTCAAGATTGTGTCCCAATTCATGCATGGCCGTTGAGAAGCCATCCCATCCGAGTTCATCACTAAGGCTGCTCGTACGGAGCCAGGCGTTGTACTCGGTAAGTAAAGGTCGCATGGCATGGCCAGCACCCTTGCAAATTTCTACTTGTACTCGTGTTCCTAAGAAGTCTGCATCGTGGTCGTCATAGCCAAGCTCTCTTAATAGAGCGGGCAATTGGGCTTCAAAGTCCTTGTGATCTGCAAACCGGGCTTTGACCAGTGCATTCATTTCATCATCCGCACGATCTTCTGCGAGTTGCTCACAATAAATGTCATGTGGTTCGAGTGATCGGCCTAAGCGTGAAGAGAGAATGTTGGCCAGATCACCGCGCACAGAAGCAGAGAGTAATTCAACCAGAAGTGCTTCTACATCATCCTCAGGAATTTCACGAGCCAACTCAAATTTACGTGCAATAGCCGTCGGGTGGTCAACGTAGTACTCATCCAGTTTCTGTTCGACATGGAAGTTCTCAATGAGGTGCTCATATCGAGTCAGGCCAATCAGTTCAGTAGCCTCTTTGCCGTTAACCGTATTCGTCTGAGGATCCCATGCCCCAGTCGACTCGCCAGTGAGAACGTCTGTTGGAATGGTGCCGTCGATGTGTCGTGCCATGACCCACATCAATGCACGTTGACGTGCGATTCCACCTTCTTCGTTGTATCCCGCTTTAATCTGCTCACGGATCAGCCAGTGAGCAAGGAGTTTTCTATCTTCATCGAACCATGTTTTACCCGCTTCGTCAATCATTGAACCGACTGGGATATGGAAATCAGAAACCCATGTTCTTGCTTCGTGTCGCACTTGACGAGCAAGGTCATTGATCTCTGCTGGCACTCTTGGGCCAAATGCTAAAGCAATTCTTGCATCAGTCCATTGTTCATCGGTCCAATGTTCACCGTCATCAAGGAGTTGACGTAGATGAGGTCGGTCAAAGTTTAGTAGTACGATGAAGGCAAGCTTCTGTTTGTAAAGTTGTTCTGGAAGATCTGGTGCCGGATCAAAAGTTGCCATGACATCATCAACGCCAGCAAAATCATCACCACGTAGATCTGACCAGCGGCGAAGGTATCGACGCATCTCATAGAGGTGGCCACTTACTTGCTCTAGGCAGATCTCGAAGCGGTCACGTAAACGGCCTAACTCATTATCATCGCTTACGAAGTAAGCCTTACAAAAAGCGACCATTGCATCTTCATCTCCATCGACCTCTGTCCATGCAGCCGCAACACGCTTAATTCCATTAGTAATGCGCTCGCTGTGTGCTTTACCATGCATTTCAGTGAGGGTGTGAATGGCTTGATCAATGGTTGGTGGGGCGGTCGTGGTCATAGCAATCTCCTAGGATGAACGGCCCATCTTAACCGTTTCCGTATACAAAGGGTGACATCTGGTCGGAGACAAGACCTAGATTTGTAAGATCGCTACACCACAGGGCAGTTAAGGTAGAATCGGGGTTCTCATGAAACACATTCGAAACTGTGCCAAAGCCCTGATTATACGTGACCGAAAAGTCCTGCTCGTGGAAAAACGAGTAGGTGACGACAATTGGTTTGTCTTTCCCGGTGGTGGGCAAGATAAAGGTGAGACACTTGAAGAGGCACTCCAGCGTGAATGCATGGAGGAAATCGGTACCCATGTAGTCCTGGGGCCTTTGCGATTTATTCGTGAGTACGTTGGTTCCAAACATGAATTTGGTGAATCACATCAGGACAGGCACCACATAGAGCTGTTGTTTCTTTGTGATGTACCGGATGACTACCAGCCCCGTATGGGAAAAGAGCCGGATCAAGAGCAGATTCGTGTTGATTGGATTGCGATTGAGGACTTGGCTACAGAGCCCGTATTTCCTCGCGCCATCGCAAAAGCTTTGGCGACAGAGGATATAAACACGCTCCATATCTATTGGGGGGATGTCAATTAGCGATCGCTCATTGGCGTGGATAGGTTTGAAGAATGGATTTCACAGTGGAGCACCCATCCCATCCAAATCATTCAGGTTGTTATCCAATGATCTTTCGCTTCTGCTCTAGGTAGTCCCAGAGAACAAAACGATCTAAATCATTTCCAGCGGTGAAGATCACTCTTCCTCGTGTGGTCTCTGCAAGGCGATACGCAAACGCAATGTCTTCAGAGTTCTGACTCCAGCTCGGCACAAGGAAGATGTTGATTATGATCCCTTCCTTCGCGCATCGGTTCGCCTCACGCATCGTGGCTTCTTCCGTCAATGGATCAGGCGGATAGAGTAGGTAGAGGTGATCATCTTCGTAATGCGCAGTTGGAAGACCGTCAGTGATGAGCATGATCTGGCGGTTCGGGGTGTCTTGCCCGGCGAGAACGGTACGGGCAAGACGCATCGATGCCTGAATATTGGTGAAGTGTGGGTGAATCATGAACTCATTGACTTCTGCGTCAGACATGTCAACACGAAGACGAACCAGTGGATCGCGAATGGTGACTGGCTTCGGTAGTAGTTCAGGAATTTCTGATACATGTCTCAATTTTGCAAAGGTATACATTTCGATCAATGAAAGATGATCGCCCGGATATTCACGTCGTATAAGTCCATCAAGTGCCAATGCCATTTTTTTGCAAGCGATGTATTGACCACCAGAACGCATTGATCCTGACATGTCCATAATCACTGAAGTGGCAGCTCTGGGGTTGTTGC
>CALCOW010000030.1 GCA_937899935.1 uncultured Phycisphaerae bacterium | reverse complement strand
CTGGAGATCCTCGATTTAGACGATCTGAGAGCTCATGCCATTAGCTGAAAGCACCCTGATAGCACCTTTCCATAGGCTCACTGGTTTAGAACCAGTCAAGAGCCGTTTAAGATTCTATTACATAGGCATTTTGAGGGATCGCGCCTCGATGAATTTAGGGTAGTATGACAGCCGGAGATGCCTGAAAGGGCTTGGGAGAGCGGCACCAAAGTTGGTCCGCCAAGGGAAGAAAAAGAAACACATCTCAAGTGTGTAACTCGAAAAAGAAGAGAGAGGAATCGAAAGATGAAGACGATCAATATTTTGCTATGTGCTGGAACCATTGCAGCTTTTACAGGCGCCGCCGCCGCGAGTGCCGAACTTTGGCTCAATGAACTTCACTATGACAATGCAGGTGGCGACGTTGACGAGGGAATGGAAATCGCAGCCAACTTCGAAATAAATATCGACTTGCTCGAGGTTTGGGCATACAACGGCAGCAATGGCCAGGAGTACAACAGCTGGGATGGCGGCAACTTTAGTACCACCACCGTTACCGGTGGTAGCTTGGCTTGGTTCACCGGCGAGGGCCCGCTACAGAATGGTGCACCTGATGGCTTGGCTATCTATTACGACAGTCAGCTGATCCAGTTCTTGAGCTATGAAGGAAGTCCATTCACCGCCGCAGATGGTCCAGCTGCTGGTGAGCTCAGCACTGCTCTGGGTATCGCTGAAACAGGCAGCTCACCTGTGGGATCATCGCTTCAACTCACCGGCACAGGCGAGAGCTATAGCGAGTTTACTTGGACAGGTGGCGAAACTGCGAGTTGGGGTGCCTTGAACGCTGATCAGACCATTGGCGCCATTCCAGCACCAGGTGCTCTGGCACTTCTGGGCTTGGCTGGCATCACCAGCCGCCGTCGTCGTCGCTGAGCACAGCGCCGCCGAGGAACCCCGCAGCGCTGCTGCGGGTGATAACCGTGTATCGCGATTCTCTCTCGCGCTGCTTGGTATGATTTAAACACTTGAGACTTAAAAGGTCTCCAACGCGACCGCGTTGGAGGCCTTTTTTTATGCCTACCGAGTGCTTTACAGCACCAGAAAAGTTTGCTCGGCAATCAGCAACAACAATCTGACCTGCCAGTTACCATGCCTTGTGAAGTAGCGACCCTTTTCCTCTCCCACCCAACGATCCCCGCATGCAAGACCTGACCCCACAACAAGCGCTTGAAAAGCTCATGGCTGGCAATACTCGTTATGTAGCAAGCCGGCAAGACACTCATGATTACGCGGCAGAACGAAAAGAGCTTGTCAATAGCCAAGAGCCTTTTGCAGCCGTGATTCGCTGCGCTGACTCTCGTGTGGCGCCTGAAATTATCTTCGATCAGGCCATGGGAGAACTCTTTGTTTGC
This sequence comes from uncultured Phycisphaerae bacterium, assembly GCA_937899935.1. Lineage (GTDB taxonomy): Bacteria > Planctomycetota > Phycisphaerae > Phycisphaerales > SM1A02 > JAQWNP01. Next base: position 4,897 of record CALCOW010000030.1, on the reverse strand, counting down.
GGTGTTGCTGGAAACGTGCCAACCGACGAGATCATCGCAAGCCTTGAGTATGCCGTTGCAGTGCTTGGCACGCCACTGATTATGATCGAAGGACATACAAATTGTGGCGCTGTTCATGCCGCCCTGACACATCGAAACGATCTCACCCAGCTCCCTGGCTCACTTCCTGATCTGATCACCCAAATTCTTCCGTGTACTTCGGCTTTAAAAGGTGAAGAAAGTAGTTGGCTCGACCAAGCTGTGATTAATAATGTCAAAGCAGGCGTTGGGCGCATTCTGGAACGATCCCAGGTCATTCAAGAAGCAGTGAAATCAGGTACGTGCCAAGTGCTTGGTGGTGTCTATGATCTGGACAGCGGCATTTTTGAGCTCATTGAATGTGATTCGAAATAGGCTGCCAGGATCTCAAAAAACAGGACAGGAAGAGATTCGCACGGTGTATTGCGATTCTATTAAAATGATTCGTGGAGAAGAAGACTTGATAGCGCTCAGTTCCAGGTTTGAACTCAAGAGGGAGGCAATAGAAAGTGAAAGCATTCAATCTACTCATCTGCGCAGGAACAATCACCGTCTTTACAGGTATTTCAAAGTCAGATATATGGATCAATGAGGTGATATACGAGGGCGCAACGGGCCTTGAAATTGCCGCTAACTTTGAAATCGACCTGAGCTTGCTGACGGTTGCTTCATATCAAGGCGATAGCGGCGAGGGCGACCTCTTTCACCAATGGTCTGGTTCTGATTTCCAAACCACCGTCGTTGACGGAGGCAGTCTTGCTTGGTCCACCACTCTGGGCAGTTTTCAGAATTCAATGCCTGGTGGCATCGCCATCTCCTACAACAACAATTTTGTTCAGTTATTGAGCTACGGTGGCAACGTATTTTATGCTGAGGGCGGTCCAGCCGATGGCCAGTTCAGCACTGATCTGGGAACCCCACTACAGGGTTCAGGATCCCTGCAATTAGAAGGCAATGGCAGTGCATATTCAGATTTCCACTGGGTGAATGATGTACCTACCACTTGGGGCGCCCTTAATCCAAATCAGACGATTGTTGCCATCCCAGCACCGAGCGCGCTGGCGCTTATAGGCTTGGCAAGTATGAGAAGACACCGTCGTCGCCGCTAAAGACAGCCTTTGAGAAAACTTGATCAGCACGATGTTTTTCATCAGGCACGTTTTGCGTGCTTCTTTTGCATGGCCAGATCTACTTGATCTAGACGCGACTGAGAAAGATTATGTGATCGGTCACTACTTCGATGGCGTATCGCTTAGCACGTATCTGTCGCCGCCGGCAGTGGCTTAAAGATCAACAACACGACCCCAGCCATGGCGATACCAGCCAATACCACCAAAGGTAGCCAAATGGCAATGGCCGCAATGAGCCCTCCAAGAATGCCTGACAGCCCTTCGGCGCCAACTTGAATGGCTTGGTTGTTGCCCATCACTCGCCCCTGGCGATCGGCTCCTACCACACTCGAAATGAGCGATGCAATAGCGGTCATACACAAGGCCAACGGCGCTGCCACTAAGAAGAGCGTGATCCAGAGCACCCACTGCTCATTTGGCAACACCACAATGACCATAAAGCCACCCATCAGTACACCACCAATCACGGCAGCCATGCGATAAGACAGACGCTTAAAGACAAGCGCGTTGACGAAGAAGTTCATGAGGATGATGGGTACAGCGACCCACGCAATGAACTCCGATTCCGTCGATACATCGAGCCCAAACTCGTCGACGATAAACATTGGAAAGCAACGGAAGAAACCGAATATTGCTAAATACAGCAGGAAGTTGCTTAGGTAGATTCGGCGGATGCCACAATCCGTAAAGATCGAGGCAATGTTTACAATCGACTTTGCCAATGTGCCCTTGAGGCGTTTATCTGGAGGCAGTGTTTCTCTAAACACTCCAAAGGTGTAAAGAAACGAAAACGCAATCAAGATTGCGGTTGCCCAGAATGGAATGGCAGGACCAAACCAAGACACAAGGCTTGGATCGGCAAGTTTTCCACCAACCAAAGGACCAATGACATAAGCAAGCGAAACAGCTACATAGATGTAGCCAAAACGTCGCCCACGTTCGGCCTCAGCCGTGACGTCGGCAATGGCGCTTTGAGCGATGGCGATATTGGCTTCGATGATTCCGGTTGCAAACAAGGCTGCCATCAGTAACCAGAGCACCTGCCCCCCCACCGCATAGGCGATGACAACATAGCCCAGCACACACAATCCGATTGATACATTGAGGGGCAGCCTTCGCCCAAAGCGATCTGACAAAGCACCGAGAATCGGTGAGCCAATGAACTGCCCCAATGGATAGAGGCTCAAGATGATTCCGAGTACCACACTACGCTTGCCGAGCGACCATTGAGTCGGGGCCAATTGACCGTGCCCATGGATAAAGAGCGGTGTAAATACCGCGATCATCAGACTATATCCAACAAAGCCATTGAAGATGGTCAGATAAAGAGGCAGCAAACGTTTCAACTGAATTCAAGCCTCATCCCAAAACAAGAATGCGTTACACCACGAAGTAGCCGAGCTCTCAATTGTGAATAAACGGAGATCTCATTAAGAGGCGTTCTTTTCTACCTGCTTTTTTTGAGTCATCGGTTTACCGAGGATGGCTAGGAAAACAACCAACCCAACAGCGGTCGCCAAAGTGCCGATGAGATAAGCCATAGTGATACCCGGTGCATAATGACCGTCGTTTGCTCTTTGAGAAACATCCATGATTGTTGCGACGATTACGATCGCAGTGTTCCCTGCCAAAATGACCAGTGTCATGATGGAACCACTAGCCATACCAACTCTCTCTTTTGATATTGTGAGAATGGCGCCAGCTTGTGACATTGACCATGACCAGGCGCATCCAATGCCAGCGACCATCAACGCCAAGGCAAGCCAGAAGGTACTGTCATTAATGAACATGATGAACAGCCCAATTCCTTGGAAAACAAGTGCTACACCAACAAGAAAATGAGCTCCGAGCCAGCGTTCCATACGCGCGCCGATAAAACTAGCGAATGCTGTACTGCCGCTAATGAATAAGAAAAACAGACCGGTGCTCAACACAGAAAATTTGAATACTTGCTGAAGAAGCAAGGTGCTCGCGAAGACAATAATGCACCAGGCTACGTTCCCAGCCATGCCACCAACAGCAAAACCAATAAACTGACGATTGCCTAACAGCCTCAGATCAATAAGAGGTGACTTGATATGAAGCTCAAACCAGCCCAAAAATAGCAACGTCAAGAGACCAAACGCACCCAACGGCAGCCATGCATCGATCGGCCAGTGCGGAATACGATCGATACCCACCGAGATGGCGCCTATTCCTATCAGGAGTAAGAAAATACCAACATAATCCAATCGCCCTTTTGAATCTGGATCGGATGACTCCTTGGCAAACAGCTGAACCATGACAAACGCCACAGCGCACACCGGAATGTTTGCGAAAAATATCCATCGCCAATCCAGTACTTGGGTCAGTGCTCCGCCAATAACTGGCCCACCAGCGGCGCCCATAATTACAATGCCCAGAAGTATGGAAAGATTCCGAGGCAGTTTCCCCGGAGAACTTGCTTCACTGACGACTGCGGTGGCCAGTGGAAACAGTAAACCACCTCCAATGCCTAAGAAGATCCTGGAAACAATGACCATGCTTACTGACTGAGAAAGTCCCACCCAAAGTGAAACAACTGCAAATACACATATGCCAATTTGCAGAATCAGCTTGCGCCCATATCGATCACCGAGTGGACCTGCGACACCGAGGATGGCACAGAACGTCATGACGTATCCAGTCAACACCCATTGAAGATCAACGGCTTCGACTCCGAGATCTTTGGCCATTGGCGGCAGCGCGATTGCCGCGGCCCACCAGTCAGCACAAACAATGAATTGTGCCATGCCAGCAGCAATCAAAAGCAAGAGACCTGAGCTTTTGTTTGTTGTTTCGCTCATCGAACTAGGATCGCCCTCCGGGTCTCAATGATGTCGACAAAGTAACAGTCTCCCCTCGATTACTTGTCCAACCCAAGTGTTCAAAAAGCTTGTTTGATGCGGCGGGCCCCCATGGCCATGGCTTCCATCACTCAATTTACCAATTCCAGAATTTCATTTATGGGGACTCGTGATAGATCAGGACAGAAATAATCTTCGGCATTTTTTGCCTTTATAGCTGCCCAAAGCGTCTATAAAGGCACTTCCTTGACTAGATTCTCAAAAAGTGGCTAACTGGGGTGCGTCAACCGCTGCTCCATGCTAGGCTTCGGTATTGAAATGCTTTGTCGCCCTTGAAAAAGGGCATTTTCTGGAGCTTGTCTCCATACGCAATCGGCCACGAGTGATGTGGTCCAGGACCCCTTGTACCGGAATCAGTGATTTGAAACTTTACGTAGGCAATTTGAACTTTGATACGAACGAAGACACCGTACGCGAAGCGTTTGGCGCTCATGGAACCGTGGACGATGTCGCCATCATTACAGACCGTCAGACCGGCCGCCCCCGCGGATTCGGTTTCGTGACCATGAACAACGACGGTGAGGCGAAAGCCGCGATGGAAGCACTTAATGGCCAAGACCTCGACGGCCGTGCATTGAACGTCAATGAAGCGCGTGAGCGCTCCAGTAGTGGCGGCGGCGGCGGCGGAGGCGGCGGAGGTCGCGACCGCTGGTAAGCCCAACTCCACACCCATGCGTCCCTGTCGAAAGACAGTGTGTGGGTAACGAGAGGCAACAGAATAAAGACAGCCCTGGTATTCACCAGGGCTGTCTTCTTAATGTCTCCTCCCATTCCGGGAGATCGCCTCTTCGGCGTAGTTTTAAGATCACGCCCGTCAGGTCCAGCGCATCGCCGGCATCTGTTCCCTGATAACTCTGGCAGTTC
>CALCOW010000029.1 GCA_937899935.1 uncultured Phycisphaerae bacterium | reverse complement strand
CAAGAGATGTATATCCCAGATAAAGACTACTCACCAGAGACTGCTCACATGATCGACAATGAGATCCGTCGCATCATTGATTCCGCATTTTCGGATACAGAGAAAATCATTGACGAACAGTGGGATAAAGTCGTGGCAGTCGCTGAGGCCCTCCTGAAATTTGAAACACTTTTGGCCGAAGAAGTCCAAGCTTTAATGCAAGGCGAGCGACTCGACAAACCCACCGTCGCCGACCTCTTGGCAGCCGAGGCCGCCAAAGACAACTCTGCTGACTCCGGGTCGACGAAATCAAGTCATGAGGCTGGTGATGAGCCTACTGGCGGCCCCGTTCCAAGCCCCGCATAAGAACCACGTGTCAAGTCGCACCGGTACGATGGCCTGGTGCTTCGATTAATGATCGATCACTCTCTTTGTGCGCAACAAGTGATGGTAGTGCTGAGCAAAACGATGTGCTTCATCACGAATGGCCTGACAGAGTTTTAGGCCAACGTTCTCTCGACCAAGACGATAAGGCTCACTCACACCTTCTAGGTGAATGAGTTCTTCACGTTTCGCCAGGCTAATCAGAGCTTGTGGACGCACCTCGCCAAGTGCCGCAGCAGCAGCGGAAAGCTGGCCTCTTCCCCCATCGATTAAGATCACATCAGGCAACAACTCCTGTCCACGACGAGCATTCCGATAGCAACGACTGACAACTTCGGCGATTGCTGCATAGTCATCATTTTGCGCCGTGCGCACCTTGAAACGGCGGTACTGCTCTCGAAATGGACGGCCATCAATAAAACAGACTTTAGAGCCAACCGTCTCATCGCCCTGTAGATGAGCAATGTCGATCGCCTCCAGCCATCGAATGGGCGCATCAAGACCTAATACACGCTGCAAGCTACGTAAGCCATGAGATGGATCACTGGTAAACGCCATGACCTCTGGCTGCCATGCAGCCATCGTGTGTCGGTCTTTCTCTCGCTCATCGAGCTTCTCAATTGCTCGCAGCTGATCACGCAAAACCGCCGCCTGTTCGTAGTCTCGTTCGCCAGCTGCCTCCTGCATCTCCGTTCGCAGTTCTTTGATCATGGCGCTTCTCTTGGAACCTAAAAATCGGATAAAACGATCGATGTCACTGCGGTAGGCTTGCTGAGAAATTTTATTGGCACAAGGTCCCGAACACTGCTGAATGGCGTAAAGGAGACACGGACGAAAGCGTTCGTTTCGTGGATCATCTGGATCGATATCCAAGTGACATGTTCGATAGCGAAAAACGCGCTGCAGAAGCTGAAGCGCATCACGGAGAGCACCGGACGAGGTAAAGGGGCCGAAAACACGACCCTTTCGAAATCGTTCATCACCTGGCGTTCGAGTGATGTAGACGCCTGGAAATGATTCACGTGTTGTGATGACAAGGTATGGATAAGTCTTGTCATCCGTCATCAATTCGTTGTAGCGAGGGCGAGTATCTTTAATCAGACGCGACTCTACAAGCAATGCTTGCCACTCACCGTCACACTCAATGACATCGATGGATTCAATATCACTTAACATGATCTGTTTTTTAGGCCCGAGATCAACAGATCGAGTGAAGTAAGAACTGACGCGACTCCTTAAGCTAGACGCCTTGCCGATATAAAGAATGTGATCAGAACCATCTTTAAGTAAATAGACCCCGGGCTGATCTGGCAGACGTCGAGCATCTGCTGCCAGGCGAAGACGTACGTTCTCTCGCTCGGTTGGGAATCCAGTCATGACGCTTGATTCTACGGCTCTTTCCTGAGATATAGGGAAATTGCCTGATGACGTGACCCAGAGGTGCTCATCAAGCTCGCCAGCCTCAAGTACAATCCAGTGATGGACCAAGCACCAACGAAGATTGTGCTCCGTGGAGGTCGGGTTATTGATCCAGCCAGTGGCTTCGATGCGTCTGCGGACATCCTGATTGAAGATGGCCGGATCATTGAGATTCAGACCAAACCAGGAAGCCTCTCCGGCCAGCACCAGCCAGGTTCTTTGTTACTGGATGTGGAAGGATGCCTGGTCACGCCTGGTTTGATTGATCCCCATGTGCACTTGCGGGAACCATCTGTTGGACAACTGCATACCGAGACGATCGCCTCCGGGAGCCGTGGCGCTGCATGCGGCGGTTTTACAACTGTTTGTTGTATGCCAAATACTTCACCCGCGCTGGACTGTGTTGACGTGCTTGAACTGGTGCAACAACAAGCGACCAAAGCAATGCTTGCCGGGGGCAGCCGTGTCTTTGCGGTTGTTTGTGCGACCCTCGGTCGCAAGGGTGCAGCGACGGTCGATTTCTCAGCCTTGTCTGATGCTGGTGCAGTTGGATTTTCCGATGACGGTGATGCCGTGGCTCAAGACGAGGTGATGGCCAAGGTGCTTCGAGAGGTCAAAAAAGTTGACCGTGTATTTATGCAACATTGCCAGGATCCAGTAATGACCATCGGATCGGTCATGAACACGAGTCCAACAGCAACGCGATTAGGCCTTATCGGATGGCCGCCAGAAGCCGAATCCACTCTGTTAGAACGTGATCTCAAGCTCAACGCGGAGATTGGCGCGAACTATCATGCCCAGCACTTATCCAGTCGACTTTCGATTGCAGCGCTACGTGAGGCGCAAAGCGCCGGCCAAAACGCCACTGGGGAAGCTTCACCTCATCATCTCTTACTCACCGATGAATTCTGTGATGGCTATAACACGCAAGCAAAGATCAACCCTCCTCTGCGCAGTGCTGAGGATGTTGAAGCGCTCCGCACTGCGATCGCACAAGGTGTCATCACCGTGCTTGCAACTGATCACGCTCCACATCCACCACAAACCAAGGACACTGACTTTGCTTCAGCGGCCTTTGGCACGATTGGATTGGAATGTGCTTTACCTCTATACGCTCAAGCACTGATCGAGACTGGTGTGCTGAATTGGCCTCAGATGCTCGCCATGATGACGATTAACCCCGCTCGCTTGGTGGGCCTAGACGACCGTGGCTTTGGCACGCTTCAAGTTGGAGGAACGGCGGATATCACGATCATCGACCCTGAGATGAAATGGAAGATTGACCCCAACGCGTTCCATTCACCCTGTAACAACTCTATGTTTGCTGGTTTTTCGGTAAAAAGCCGGGCCGTTGCCACCATCGTGGCAGGACGGTTGGTGCATGGCGAAGAGGCCCTCATGGGCAGGAATCGACCGACTGGCTCGGCGACTTCAGACCAGACACCCATTTCACACGCTTAGGGGATTGAATCGAGGGTGCTAGGTGGTTAGAATCCGCCCCTCCTGAGCCACTTTCGGTTCACAGCTTGATGGGATCGGTGGTCTTACTCAAGCTGCTTTTTACTCCTGGTTAGATCGGCGCCACGTTGGGATTGAGTTCCTAGCAAGTCGTCACACCAAGCGCCCAATCGCGGGTCCAGGGCAGGCAAAGCTGTCATCCACCGCTGACACCGCAGGTCGCGCTGACACGAGGCACAGTCTCAATATGTCTTCATCTGAAATGGTCAAAGACCTTATCGAAGCGGGCATCCACTTTGGGCAACGCAAGAGTGGATGGAATCCCAAGATGGCACCGTATATCTATGGTGCACGCAACAAAATTCACATCATTGATATTCGCGAGACTATTAAGGGGCTCCTTCTTGCTCGCAAGTTCATAACCAAGACGATCGCGTCAGGCAAAGATGTTTGCTATGTCGGAACAAAGCGACAAGCCCGCGGTGCGGTAGAAGCGAGAGCAATTGAAGCTGGAATGCCTTACGTCATTGAAAGATGGCTGGGTGGCACCCTAACCAACTTCCGTACCATTCGCGAACGCCTCAAACGACTGGTCGAACTTGAAAAGCTTGTCGATTCAGGCGAGATCGAGACCTATTCGAAAAAGATGGCTTCACAGTTGATGCGTGAGAAGCGCAAGATCACGCGAAACCTTCAAGGTATTCGCAATATGAACAAGTTGCCTGGAGCGGTGTTCGTCATCGACGTACAACGGGAAACAAATGCCCTTCGCGAAGCTCGTACTTTGGGAATACCTACGATCGCTTTGATTGATACTGATGGCGATCCCGGAATGGCTGACATTCCAATTCCTGGAAACGACGATTCCATGAGATCGATTGATGTCGTTCTTCGTGAACTCAACGAGGCTGTCAACGAAGGCAAACTTGCCCGTCGTCCCGAAAAGGGCGCTGATGATGATGCCGATGGCCAAGCACCTCCAGCACGCCGCTCTTCACGATCACGCTTCCGCGCCGATGACCCAGGACCACCGATGGATGACGCTGAGGTAACAAAAGAATCGGCCCAAGCCGAACCAGTGGCTGCTGCCGAGCCCTCAACTGAAACACCACCAGCAACAAGCTAAATGAAATTGAAGTCTGAACGGTATCACCTCACAAAAGAAGTAATCCTTCAGACCGAACGCAAACGAATTTCCGGAATGAAATCGCTATTGGAGTTTTTGACGTGACGTTTACCGCCAAAGATGTGATGGACCTTCGCCAGAAGACTGGCTTAGGCATGATGGACTGCAAGAAAGCGCTTAAAGAAAAGGCCGGCGATGTCGCCGCAGCTGAAGAATGGCTGCGGGAAACACGCAAAGACAAGATGTCGACTCGCACCGAACGAGCCACCGCGGAGGGCCGCATTGGTCTCGTCATCGATGGCTCTAATGCGGTGATTGTCGAGGTGCTCACGGAAACTGATTTCACAGCCCGCAACGAGAAGTTCGTTGAAATGGTCGAAGGTGTTGCGGCGGAAGCAATCAAGCAACCCGCTGGCGATGTCTCTGCAGATACAGCCATGGCATCACTGATTGACGATCAGCGAATCACCACTGGCGAGAACGTGAACTTTGGCCGTGGCAAGAAACTTGAAGGCGGCTCTTTTGGTTCCTATCTACACCACGATGGCAAGCGTGCCTGCTTACTCCAAATCGAAGGCACGGCAGATGAGGCGACTTTGAAGGGTATTTGTCAGCATATTGTCTTCCATGACCCCATGGGTATTGGCCCCGAAGATGTCCCGGCTGAAAAAATCGAAGAGATTCGTGCCGAGGCACAGGCTGAAGCTGAAGCAACAGGAAAACCAGCTGACATTGCGCAGAAAATGGCCGATGGAAAAGTCAGGAAGTTTTTACAGGAATGCACACTGCTTGCCCAAAAGTATGTACTCGATGAGTCGACGCGTGTAGAAGAAGTCCTACCCGACACCGCAAAGATCAAAGCATTCGTACGTTACACCTTAGGCGGCTGACCGAGACCGGTGCATTCATCGGTATTGATGGGCAATGACCAGCGGATCCTGAAGTGATTCTGGCACCGCCGTGACACGACGAAAGACGATCGGCCTGTCTGGTGTACCCCACATGAGCGAGTCATCGTCCTGAAAACCGCGCACCCACCGCGTCATGCCTACGACACCAATCTGCTGATGAATCGTGATGTAAGCACTACCGAAATACGGATCTTCACATCCTCGACCAGTGGTTGAACCAAGATAGACATCTTGGCCTTGCAGAGACAACTCAATGGTACAACCCGGCCGACGATGGCATCGTTGTGGCGTCAGTCCACTGAGCGGGTCAGGCTCCAGCCAAGCGTTCGCATATTCAAATGGATCGCCCGGCAACGCGTACATTTCACACATGACTTCACCGTGATATCCCAGACGCAAATTTAAGACGAGCTGTCGCGTAGGATCAAATGTTTGATCAAGTGGGGCCTCTTCAACATATAGCCATGGCCCATCCTTGCGATCAAGCCAAATAGGTACGACCACCCTCTGAATATCATATTCACTCGGATCATTCTCAGGAACAATCAAAGTCGAGAACTTCCCAACCATCCATCGAGCAGCACGTGTTGTCTGCGGCTGCTCATAAGGTGCCAAACGCTTCATCTGAACAACACAACCGATAGGCACCATCACAGCCAACATCACAACTGCAAACAATGCCATCCTTTGTCTCTCATGAAGAAATGACATCTGGCCCCTTCCCTGCCTTCTTCTCATAATTTCCATCGCCTGCCCGCTCATACTTCGTGAAG
>CALCOW010000028.1 GCA_937899935.1 uncultured Phycisphaerae bacterium | reverse complement strand
CCTATTGGCGGCTCTGGGCTTGCAAAGAACCGACTGACTTTACGCCATTGGCGGAACCGATCCGGGACATGTTCATTCGCAGTGAGTTGATTCTTCGTACGCAGATCGATAACGACGGCGCCATCATTGCCGCCAACGACTCAGATATAACGCGTTTTTCCGGTGATACCTACTCTTATATGTGGCCGCGTGATGGGGCGCTCTGTGCACACGCTTTGGTGCTCTCTGGCCAAGGTGAGTTAAGCCGCAATTTCTTTCGCTTCTGCGAACGTGTCATCGAACCAGATGGCTACTTCCTTCACAAGTACAACCCAACTGGAACATTCGCTTCAAGTTGGCATCCCTGGATGATGGATGGTCGACGGGTCCTTCCGATCCAACAAGATGAGACCGCTCTCATGCTCTGGGCACTTTGGCGTCACTTCGAGGTTTTCAGAGATGTTGAATTCATCAAGAGCACCTATACACCACTTATCATCAATCCTGCACGGTGGATGCTTGAACATCGTGACCACAACGGACTTCCAAAACCCAGCTGGGATCTATGGGAAGAACGCTGGGGAGTTCATACCTTCACTGTGTCTTCAACAATCGGCGCCTTGAATGCTGCGGCGGCTTTTGCCAATGAGCTTGGTGCCGCTGACCATGCTGCAGAATTCCATGAAGCAGCTCAACGAATGCGGGGCGCCCTTATAAGACACCTCTGGGTTGAAGAAGAGGGACGTTTTGCTCGCATGGCAACGCCACAGGAAGATGGTGGCTATCACTTAGACATGACGGTTGATGCTGCCTTATATAGCTTGTTCGCATTTGGCGCCTTTGCGCCCGATGATCCAGCAGTGAAGTCCACCATGGATTGTGTTCGCCAAAGGCTATGGGTCGAAACCCCAATCGGTGGTCTCGCTCGTTATGAGAATGACTACTACCACCAAATTGAACGTGACAAAGTCGACAAGGTACCCGGGAATCCTTGGGCTATCTGCACACTCTGGTTAGCACAATATGAAATTGCCAATGCGCACAGTCTAGAAGATTTGAAACGCGCACTCCCTTACATCGATTGGGTGCACGACCGCTCGCTGATTTCTGGTGTTATTGCAGAGCAGTTTGATCCCTACACTGGCGCTCCAATCTCCGTAAGCCCATTATCTTGGTCTCATGCAACCGTCATGACGGTGGTCATGGAGTACTTACTTAAGCATGCTGAAATTACTGGGAAGCCGTTGAGTTCAATGGCTGCACTCGTCAAAGGGCAACGGCTGCCATCAGGTGACTAAAGCTCAATCAGCTGCATGTCTGAGTCAAGTGAAGTATCAAGCACCGGCAGCGAAACCTCGCTGACAAACATTTCTAAGCCACTGATCTCAGCCATATGTTCACGTACATTGGCTGCATTGAAGTACTCCAGTGGCTGACCACCCGAATGCGACAGCAGGTCCAGTGCAATCTGTGACTCACTCTTGCAATAGTCGATTGGTTCAATCGCACGCTCAAACGCCCGCAACCGGCCGTGAACATCTTCGAAAGTGCCTGCTTTCTCAACCCAAGTAGCGGATGGAAGAAGTACATCGGCCCGGCGAGACAACTGGCTTTCTAAGGTATCCAGCAGAATGACTTTGCGGTCTTGTCCAATACCCTGGACCAGTGGCTCTGTTGCCCAGGTGCTGGGATAGTTGCCTGTTGCAAAGATGAGATCAATGCTGGGGCACGAGGCTAGGTGCGCTAGTAACGCATCATATTCAATGGTCTGGTTGTCAAAACTTGCCAGCACGCGCCGCACGCCTCGAGCATTGGGTGCTTTCTCGGCATAGGCGGTGTAACCACTAGGGAAGGTTTTATCTTCACCATCTCGAGGAACGGGACCAATCGCAAAGGTCACGTTTGCATCAAAACTAGTGACGTAGCTTGCCAAGAGCCACGCTTCTTCACAACTTAACATTGGGCTGACCAACAGAAGCATTGATTTGGATGCTCGCATGTGTGTGTCCGCCTCGTGATAAGCCGTTTCCCATGCATGCGAAGCCTCAGTCACGTCAAAAGCATCTTGTCCTCGAATCGCTGGTACACGAAGACGGTCTTCTGAATGAACAAACTTCCAACCATAGCGAACTTCATCGGTAATCCACCACTGCTTGTGGAAGGGATTAGGCCGAGGCTTAATGCGATAAACGGCACCATCGTTGTGCTCAACTGAAATGTTGTCGCCAGAGCAAGTGATACCATCAATCGATGCCGTTCTCTTGAGGAACCACACACGCTGCTGGAACAGAAAATCCTTATCGAGCAGTGCTCCAACCGGGCATATATCAATAACGTTCGCGCTGAGCTCATTGTCAAGAGCGACACCAGGGAAGACATCTATTTCTTCGTGCCCACCCCGTCCCTGCACGATCAATTCACCCGTGCCCGTTACCTCACGTGTGAATCGCACACATCGCGTGCACATAATGCAGCGATCTGCATAGAGAAGTACGTGTGGCCCAAGATCTTTCTTGGGTTGTTTTATTTTTTCTTCCGTGAAGCGAGATTGCCCTCGCCCATATTGATAGGCATAGTCTTGAAGGTAGCACTCACCTGCCTGATCGCAGACTGGGCAATCAACTGGATGATTGATCAGAAGATACTCCATGACGGCCTTTTGATTGGCGATCGCCTTGGGGCTCTCTGTGAAAACCACTTGCCCATCCTGAGCCTGCGTCTGACAGGTTGGCAGGAGCTTGCCCATCGACTCAAGCTTGCCCTCATTGCGGGGATTGGGGGCCCATACTTCTGCCAAACAAATCCGACAGTTTGCGGGTATCGAAAGCTCAGGGTGGTAACAGTAGTGGGGAATCGGCAGATCGTGATCAAGCGCAATCTGAAGAATCGTCTGCCCCTGCTCAAAGTCGTAGGTCTGCTCGTTGATTGTGATGACAGGCATATTGATTCCCGAGTGGTTCTTCTGAGACCATAATCGTAGCAGCGGGCCGCGCCGGTTGCACGGCGCGATTGACTAATCTCCTGACTCGGCGAGATGGGTCTCAGCGGTCAAAAGCAGGTTGCCATCGTTGACCTGAACTTCTTTGATACGCACGGTACGGCCATCAAATAGGGGTACTACAGAGGAAAACCCCTGCAGACCTTTCATCGTAGCGATTGCTTGATCAGCCATCTCTTGATCGATCTGAGACTCAGGAATTAAGGATCGCAAGTATCCAACGACCCTCGCCATCGGATTACCGGGTATTGAAACTCGACCCAGACCCACTCTGCTCACCCGTAGAAAGAGGGTCCCATCACGCACCTCAGGTTCGAAACCGGCAAAGACGCACGATGGTGATGGGCCCGGGCCATACCAAGTCGCCAGTTGAATTTCACCTGATACGAAGTGCAGTTGTGGTTGGCGTAGGCTTTCGGGGAACCTCGCATCAAACTGTCCTTCCATCCATTCTGGAAGGCGCGAGGCGATCCAAGCATTAAGAACCGCTTCGTCAATCCGAAGTCGCCACAATTGTCCAGGCTCACGAATCAGTTGGAATGCTTCGACGATCTGCATCTCTGCCTGTTCGCCTGCTTGCATCACTCTTGGATCGTCGCCCGGAAGTGGTTCATACCAGGTGGGTGGCAGCGTTGTCAGATACCAAACAACGAGAACTGCAATCAAGGGAACACAACAGACCAGCAGTGCGACTTTGATACCAACCCGTGCAGACATAAGAAAAGTGTATAGAAAATGACCTACTTAGATGAGGGCGCCCCAGGACACTCAATCAATGAATCCCACCTCAAAGTGCTCAAATCCAAAAATCTATTGATCCATTTGTGGATCAAGACCCAAATGAATGAGGAATGCATCCATCCTCGGATCACGGCCAAGATATTCAACCACCATGTCCATCGCATCCTGACTGCCACCACGCGAGAGAATCATCTGGCGGTAATAGTCACCGGCATCTGGACTCAGTAGACCGAGCTCACGAAAACGCTCATACATGTCCTGAGCAAAAACGAGCGACCAAAGATATCCGTAGTAGCCGGCTTGATACCCTGTCAGATGGCCAAAGCCCGCCTGAAAACGGGTGGTTGGAATGGCCTCGTAGAGTTCGACATCTTCAAAGAGATCCAGGCCGAGCTGCGTCGTATCAACTTCGCCGCCTGGCACATTGTGGTAGGCCTGATCGACCATCCCATAGTAGATTTGATGCTCTGCAAGCATCCCTGAACCAAGGTTCTTAGCAGCAATCATCCCCTCTACAAGCGCCGGTGGAATTGGCTCGCCGGTCTCATAATGGCGGGCATAGATGGCAAGAATCTCTGGCTCCCACACCCAGTTTTCCAACATCTGACTCGGGGCTTCTACAAAATCACGTTCCACATTGGTGCCTCCAAGCGAGGCATATTGGGTGTTTGAGAGAATGGTGTGAATACCGTGACCGAATTCATGTAAAAACGTCTGCATTTCGTCATGCGTTAGCAGCGAAGGTTTATCTGCTGTTGGCTTGGTGAAGTTACAGACTAAAGCCGCCACTGGCACTTGGCGTTCGCCACTGGACAACGTCTTCGATTGACGTACGCCCCACTGCGCGGCGTGTCCATACTTGCCTTGACGTGGATGCAAATCCAAATAGAACATGCCCAGCGTCTCGCCAGAAGCTTCATCCTTCACTAAGAAAAGTCGTACATCTTCGTGCCAAAGAGCAGGCCCGTATGCCGTCGCTTGATCGGTGACTTCTTCGAAGACAACGCCAAAAAGTTTATTGTTGATGGAAAAAATGGTCTCCATCGCTCCATCAATGGGGAAGTATTGTTGCACTTCCTTTGAATCAACCGCATATTTGCCTTGCTGCAGTTTGCCCATGTAGTACGAGAAATCCCACGGACGCAAAACTGCATTCGGATCACCCGTGTGATCTCGCTTCACTTGCGTGAATTCATTCCAATCCTGCTCTGCTTTCTTGCGAACAATTGGTCGAAGGCCAGCATAGAACTCTGCCACGCGTTCAGCGTTCTTAGACATTCTGACTTCAGTTTCATAGTCAGCTGCGTTTTGATAGCCCAGCATTTCGGCGGCCTGCGCACGTAGCTTGAGCATGTTCTCTAAGACCTGAACGTTTTTTGAGCCACCACGTCTTTTGTAGGCCGTCCAGACCTTTTGACGTGTTGTTTCATCATCTGCATAGTCGAGCAGGGGTCCAAACGTTGGATAATCAAGGGTGATCACGTACACCCCATTTGATTCTTTGAGTCCATCAATAAACTCATCATCCATGCCGGCCAACTCATCGCGCGTCAAGAGCACGGTGGTCTCATCTTCCAGAATATTGGTATCAAACTGTTGAGCGAGTTTGGCAATCTGCTTTTGAACATCTGTAAGTTTGGCTCGATCCTCAGGCGAAAGATCCATGCCTGCTCGGCGATAGTCGCGGATGGCATCACTCAACAGGCGTGCCTGTTCACCTTCAAGTTGCGGATTGGTCGCGGCATAAGCCTTAACTGCATGGTAGAGATCTTCGTTTTTTCCAAAATCGATCATCCACGCATCGATCTTTTCAATCGCCATTCTTCCTGCCGCTTGAACGTCTGTATCGGGCGATACATAGGACAGGAACTGGGTCATGTTTGTCTCATTCTCAAGTTCATTGAGCAAGTCATCGATGGCACCAACCGTATTGTCAAAGTTCCGTTGA
This sequence comes from uncultured Phycisphaerae bacterium, assembly GCA_937899935.1. Classification (GTDB taxonomy): domain Bacteria; phylum Planctomycetota; class Phycisphaerae; order Phycisphaerales; family SM1A02; genus JAQWNP01. The sequence continues at coordinate 376 of CALCOW010000028.1, read as the reverse complement.
TCATTGGGAACAGCAACGATGACTGCGATTTCCGCATCGGCATTGGCAAGTGAGCGATCAATGTGATCAGCAACTTGATCGGCTGGAACTGAAACCGGTTTGCCACCCGGTAGTTCTTGCCCAAAGGTTGAATTGGTCATGGTCCCCAAAAGGAGAACTACGAATACTGCACATCGAACAACAAACTTGGTGCAGCGTGAAGTGGGGGAGCTCACCATCATTTGGCCCTTCCTAACTATTTCTTTAGTACGGGTGCCAGCCTACGGCCTATGGCACTCTATTTCCGGATCAATCGTGATCGTGATCGCTGTGATCGTGATCGCTGTGATCGTGACCGCTGTGATCATGACCGCTGTGATCATGACCGCTGTGATCA
>CALCOW010000027.1 GCA_937899935.1 uncultured Phycisphaerae bacterium | reverse complement strand
TTTGGGTGCCCGCCCCACTCCATCTGCGTAAGCTATACCGGTGATGTAGATTCTTGCTCGCAGAAGATCTTTCAAACATCAGCTCGAGCCAGGGCTGATTCGATTTTTCTTTTTTACTTGAAGCCGAAAAAGCCGACATGTCTCCTGAAAACCAACCATTGCGCCCCGCCTTAAGTGACAAAAGCGTTATGGAGCAAGTGCTTTTAAAGGACCGCGCTTTTGATGCCGCAGCGGAGGGTATTACCATTGCGGATGCCCTGGCTGAAGACCGGCCGCTGATTTATATCAACGAGGGTTTCTCACGCCTGACCGGGTACAGCGTGGAGGTAACTTTGGGTTCCAACTGTCGCTTTCTTCAGGGGCCTAAAACTGATCCAGAAGCGGTTCGGGCCATACGCAATGCGATTGAGGAAGATCGTAATTGCGAAGTCGAACTGATCAACTATCGCAAAGACGGAACCCCGTTTTGGAATCGTCTGTCTATTACTCCTATTCGGGATTCCTCTGGAAAAACGACTCATTTGATTGGAGTTCAATCAGATGTAAGCCGTCGCCGGCGAGCCGAGCAAAATCTGATTGAATCCAATACCAGCATTGCTGCAGCCAATCTTCGCATGAAAAACGAGCTCATGGCAGCAGCCAAAATCCAGCAGGCTCTTTTGCCAACTTCCATTCCGCAAATCGAAGACATCCAGGTTGCTTGGGCATTCCGACCCTGCGACGAATTAGCCGGGGGCATTCTGGATGTGCTGACTATGAAAAACAACCAGTTCGCTTTTTACCTTTTAGATGTCTGCGGACACGGCGTTGCAGCCGCTCTTTTGTCTACAACCTTAAGTTGCTGGCTGTCCAGAATGCCTTTAGAACTGCGGCAAAATCCGGTCGCGGCGGTGGAACAATTGAACGAATCATTTCAAATGACTCGAGATTTTTCGCAATTTTTTACCTGTTGTTATGCGGTACTGAATCCAAAAAATCAAAAATTGCAATTTGTTTCCGCCGGGCATCCGCCACCGATTCTGGTACGGAACAATGAGGCGATAGAAATCAAGTCCCCCGGTTTTCCGGTCGGGATCGTACCAGACCCCAATTACCAGTTGCAGGAAATCTCTTACCAGCATGGCGATCGCATCTACCTCTACAGCGATGGTGCGATTGAACAGACAGATACCAACGGCAACAAGTTTGGCATGCAGCGTCTTATGGCAGAATTGATACGTCACCGTGCAACGACGCTACAAGCGAGTATCGATCAAACGATGCAACAAGTTCTTCAGACGGCCCGCAACAACAAAAATGATGATGATGTTTCCATCTTGGGGATACAAATTGGGACGGACCGTTGTGGACATGTCACCAGCAAATAAGATCAGGAGTCGCCAATGATCGCATCAACTTCGATCTCTACCACACTACCCTCTCCCCAAAGTCCATTCACACAAACCATGGTCGTTGCAGGGCGAATACTACCAAGAAGCTCTTTGTGTGCCCGCCCCACTTCATCCGCATGAGCCATATCGGTGATATAGATTCGGGTGCGCACCAGATCCTTCGTATCACTACCCGCTTCCTGCAGGGCCAAACCGATCTTTTGAAGGACGTAACATGTCTGTTTGTAGGGATCACCTGGGGCATGAATCTGACCATGCTCATCTGCGGCCACGGTGCCGGTAACAAAGACCATCTGGCCAACACGCACCGCCCTTGAGTAACCGACCTGCTCTTCCCAAGGCGTGCCTGATGAAATGTATTGCCTCTTGGTCACGACGTTGGCCCATCCTTTGAAATCACGTGAAGTTGATCGATAGACAATCCAGAAAATTCCTGCTGCTGTCCATCTGGCCACACAATTCGTAGCACATCAATATGGTCAGACTGGCCCAAACCAAAAGTGATGGGCAATTCGACCTGAGAAAGATAGCTCCTTGTCGGCATCACCTGGCGACTCTGAAGAACACCAGCAGCCTCAAGCTCCACCCTTGCACCAATTGCATCAGGATTCCCCCCATCACCAACCAGTCGAATACGAATCCAATGGTTTCCTAAATTCTGATCATTGCGCATCAGTAAAGGACGATCTCCGGTTTGCGTAATCAGGACATCCAAATCGCCATCATTGTCAATATCAGCATATGAGGCGGCCCGCCCAACGGTCTTTGTCGCCAGATCACCTGTTTTCTCGGCAGGCACGATCTTAAAGGTTGATCGCTGATCAGGTCCAGCATTCCAAAACAGCTGGCTGGGCTGCCGGTAGTGCTGACTCGGCTGCACCTCATTAATGGTCTCTTCCAAATGACCGTTGGTCTGGAACAAATCGAGGCGGCCATCGAGGTCATAGTCAAAAAAGAAAAGACCAAAGGACAGCAGCGGACGGGTCGGCGAGCCGATTCCCTCGCCAATAGCTTCATCTGCGAAGAAATCTGCCTGTCCTTGACTGACATAAAGGGAAGTCATCTCATTGGCAAAATTACCAATGCCAACCCCCAGGGACCCATCGTTTCGATAATCCGCCGCATCAATACCCATAGCGCCGGTCGCTTGCCCATCAGATGCGAAGGCGAGACCTGATGCAGCTCCTCGCTCTTGAAAAGTCCCATCACCATGATTCTCAAAGAGAAAATTTTGGACTGTATCGTTCGCAACAATCAAGTCAATATCACCATCACGGTCGTAATCGACTGGCATGACCGCCAATCCTTTACCCATCGCTCCACCGCCATGCGGATTATCAATCTGGATCCCTGCGTCTCGAGAAACGTCCACAAAGGTGCCATCAGATTGATTCTGGTAAAGCATCGACTGTGTCCCTTTGTACAAAGTCGGTGGACCATAAGCACGATCGACACCATTGAGAGAGAAATGCAGGGTGCGATCAATTTCTTCTGTCCATTGCACATAGTTATTCACAAACAGGTCAAGGTCGCCATCGTTGTCATAGTCAAAAAAAGCACCGCTCGTGCTCCAGGAATCTTCATGACCCAAGACGCCTGCGCGATCAGTGACTTCCTCGAACTGCTTATTGCCTTTATTCCGAAAGAGTGCATTGTGACCCAATGCAGAGATAAAGATATCGATATGGCCGTCAGCGTCGTAATCGCCGGCGGCAACACCGACCCCATATAGTGGGCGGTCTAGCCCACTACCGGCCGTGATGTCTGTGAATTGACCTTGGCCATCATTTTCATACAAAGCCATTGTTGCCGATGGCAGAGTCGATCGATCAGGTCCATCTGACCAATCATTTGCATTGACCAAGATGAGGTCCTGATCTTCATCTCCATCTAAATATCTTACAAAATCTGAAAGTCCACCTGAAAAATGAAATGTAATATCTTCTTCTTCTGTATTTTCGTTAATTAAAATAATTGTAAGGTTTTTATTTAAATAAGCTAGTTCTTTGAGCCTTATTTTAATGATTTCTTCTTCAAATCCTGTGTGTTTAAATATTTCTGAATCTGGTGTAAAGGTAATGATTGTTCCTCTT
>CALCOW010000026.1 GCA_937899935.1 uncultured Phycisphaerae bacterium | reverse complement strand
CATTTTGGAGGCCATCGCGAGGGCCAACTTCTGTCACACGGATCGATTTGGGATATGCCATACCCTGCCGTTCACAAAAAGAGCCATAAAACACCCGGTCTGGTGCGAGCGATTAGAGGTCCTGTACCTCTGCTGACACAATCCCTCCGTCAGCAACTACACCACACGCGCGATCTTCTTCAATCGCGGCCGTCCGCAACATTGCCAGCGCTCTGGGTTTCAATGAGTTCAGTGGACTCAACACACTTGAAGTGACCACACCGATCTGAGCAGATTCCTCCTGATTGCTACGAACGACCGCAGCACCTGCCAAAGGCAGTTGGTCACCATGGATTTGCAAGATCACCATCTGTTGCTTGGGTTTTCCTAAGTTCTGCATTCGGGCCACAATCTCTTGACCGGGATAACAACCCTTCTGAAAACTGACTCGCTGCTCAAGCAGCCCTGTCTCATGAGGGAGGTTCGTCACCCCAAAGTCGATATTGAAGATTGGTAACCCCGACTCAACCCGAGCAATATTGAAAGCATGCCAACCAACTGGCCGGACTGTTCTCTTTCCTGGCTCAGGATCCTCATCAGTTGCCAAAAGAGCGTTGTACACAGTGGCGGCATGATCACGCTCAACCAGTAACTCAAAACCAACTTCACCAGTGAGATCTTGACGTCTTGCGATGACACTACCGTTACCAATATTGAGTGGCCGAACGGCGCCAGAATCCATACCTAAAGCTTGCTCGCCACTGGCCAGCTCTAAGGTGTGGATCGATTTGGGGCCAAACAAACTGATGTGATGCATTTGATCACTGATATCAGTCAACGCTACGTCGTCCACAATAATAAACGCATCAAGCGCCGCCGTTGTAGAAGGAGCATTGTGAATATCAAGGTCTATGAGAATACGATCTTCCAACACAAGAAGACCTAGATCAGATTCAATGCGCCCTTTCCGGGTGAGAAAGAAAGCGTCTCTTGACTGACCGGGGCGCAAGTCCTTGACCAGATTGGTCACCATGCGATCAAGGAAGTCCAGCCGATCTTCGCCGCGCAACTCCAACGTCCCCCTTCTTGACCCATCGAGTATGGCACAACCTTTTCTCATCGCCGCATACTCCAAGGGACCTTCACCAAACGAGGCGACCATGTCGCACAGTTCACCTGTGGACGCCAACGGTGGCCCCCAAGGAAGGTATTCAAGCTCAATCGGCTCTAGTTGAGCCTGAGACCGGCGATCTATCTGTGCCGTCACCCATGCATGATGGGCCTCAGCAAGTGGCGTTGATCGTTCCAAATCAAACTCCTCTTCGTGGCGGATCAAAAATACATCAATCTGACCGAGCACTATACCTTGCCAACGACTGACCAAAAAAGACGCCATGTGGCAGCTTTTGAATCTGGTCACCGTGCCTGCGTCTCAGGATGATCACCTAAGAGCCTTGAGCTGCCTTGACCATTGAATCGAACAAATCCTGCCCGAGTGTCTGATGCTCCGTGCGCTCCGGATGCCATTGCACGCCAACATAAAATAGACGGTTTGGACACGACACCGCTTCAATCACTCCATCTGGCGCCTCAGCCACAACCTTGAGTGACCCGGGCGTTCGAATGGCTTGTCGATGATGGCTATGCACCGGTCCACAACCAAGTGAACCATCTATCTGGTGTACAGCGCCGTCCATATGATCTTGAGCTGTGGGTAGGGTTTCGGGTAGGAATTGATCTAAGTCTCCTCCAGCATGCAGCGTCATCAACTGCATACCTAAGCAGATACCCAATAGAGGTTTGGTGTCCTGGCCTTGAAGACCGTCTAGAAGAGCGATCTCAAATGCCTGTCGTTGAGCATCGACGGGGGTGGCTTTGGGATGGGTTGCCACTCCGAAAGACTCCATCACCGGATCATCCCCTCCAGTCAAAATAATTCCCTGCACCAAATCGAGATACGCCTCTGCCATCTCCGGTAGAGGTGGCAGCACAATTGGTACCCCCCCTGCGGCCCTTACGTGAGCTGCATAGGCGGGTGCAACCTGCCAGCGCTGATCGCAAACATCGGGCGTAATGCCTATTAATGGGCTTTTGAGTGGGGCCATCACCTCTACTCTATCGGTTTAGTGGGCCTTGATCGGCTACCGGCCCTCCGAGACAAGTTTGGCTGATGGGCTTGATTCTCTGCCTAGAACCGCTATCCTGCCGCTCTTGCCTTGGTCGCGTTGACCAACAGATTGGGAGCTGAACATGACATACAACGATGCCCATCGAGGCTCTCGCCGCGGAGGCTACCTCCGTACTGGCAATGGTGGCAAGGTCTATGTTGAATACAAGTCAACCGATGACCTGCGTCGTCTGATGACACCCAATGGCAAGATTTACTCACGAAAGCGACTTGGCCTCAGTGCGAAGGAGCAGCGCATGGTATCTCGTGCAATTCGTCGAGCTCGCTATATGGCGCTGCTGCCTTACACCAGCGCCACACTCTAAAATTAAAGACTTCTGAAACGCCA